>JAZSKK010000077.1:0-3998 GCA_045534795.1 Clostridia bacterium
AAAATTTATAATTAAATATCACTGTGCTTTTTTAATTGGGCAAATTCAATGTAAAAAGAATTTTTCTCAGGCATATAGGAATAGTTGGTCTCATTTGCTGTGAATATATTTTCGTCGGAAGTAAGGGGAATGGAAAGTATAATTTCTGTTCCCTTTTTTAATTGACTTTTTATAGTCATTGTACCATTCATACATTTAAGATAGTTTTCTACCAAGGTAAGACCTATCCCCAAGCCGTTTGCCATATCAGGGTTTGCTCTGAAAAATTGTTCCGTAACCCTTTCAATGTTTTCTTTTGAAATGCCAATTCCGTTATCTTTTACTGAAAATATAAGGTTGTTTTCATCATTTGACATTTTTATTTTAATCTTTTTGTCTTTTTTGTCATTGTATTTTATCGCATTGGTTATGAGGTTCAACAAAATTCGCTCCAATGTCAGTACGGAAATATAGACACGTTCAACATTGACATTAAAATCATAAGTCAGTTTAACACCTTTATTCTTGCACAATGGGTCAACAGTCATACAAAATGTTTCAAAAAACTGATTTGCGTTTACATATTCCTTGCGTGAAGCTGTGATAGCTCTAAGGTCGGTAATGTTGCTTATTAGCATTGTCAAAATATCACAGTTGCTAACAATATTATCCATATATTGCTTATAAACTGATGGGAGTTCATCAACATTTTCTATTTTTATTCCAATTAATTTAGCAGTTGACGATATTATATTAATCGGGGTTTGTAATTCATGTGATATAGCAGCTAATTTGTTTAAAATTTCTTTTTCTATGTCCTTGTAATTCACAATTTCACACCCTTTCCGTATTATTTTATCATTTTTTGTTGAAATTTGCAATATTTTTTAGTATAATGAAAATGTATATTTATGCGGAAGGGAGGTTTTTGTGTGTCATACGGGCTTATAGACCAGTCTGGAAAAGTTTTTGTACCTGAAAAAATTGATTGCAGTGCTGAAGTTACAGGGGATTTTGGCTTGTTCCGTCTTGTGCATACGTATGTTTGCAATGAAGTAAAGACCACAGATACAAAATTTGTTTTTCCGGTTACTGATACTATGCAGTTAGTTTCATTTTCTGCTACCATAAATGACAGACAAATAACATCTTCTGTAATTCCAAAGCCTGCAAGGGCAGAATCTGCATCATATTTTTCTCATTATCACGCAAATGGTCTTGAAGTACCTTTAGGTGAATTTTATGCAGATGATGTGGTAATAATTAAGATAGTTTTTGTACGTCGTCTTGATTCTGATAACGAACGTACAAGAATTGTTATCCCAACAGGTATTGCTCCGAGATTTATGTATTTTGGCAGTCAGATAGCTTTGGAAAGCTTGTTTGAGGAGATTAAGTATAACATCTCATTGAATGTTGTTTGTAAAAATTTCAATATTAAAAATGTTGTATCACCAACTCATGATATAGTGGCAGCCTATGGTGAAAACTGTGTGGAAATATTTTTGCAGGATGATGTTCATACGGATAAGGATATTGTTATAGATGTATTTTCCGTATCTATGGATGAACCTAAATTTATTAAGTATGAAAATTATATAAACTGTTCATTTGTGCCTGAACTTAATATATATGAGGAAACACCGCGTGATTACCTTTTTATTGTGGATGTATCCAATGATATGAATACGAGGAAAATTCAGCAGGTAAAAAATGCCCTTAATCTTTGTATCCGTACTTTAAAGGAAGGGGACAGATTCAATCTTGCCTTTGCACAGTCGGAAAATACCTTCTTTTCATACGAATACCTGCCTTTAAATGATGATACATTACGTGCGGCAACAAAGTGGATATCTTCGTATGTTCAACAAGGTGTTCCTGAATTTTACCGTCCTCTTGTAGAAGCTTATGATATGACCGATGATGCTGTTGCAATATTTATTTCTGACGGTCGTATTGGTGGCAATTCAAGTATTTTAAATTATGCCAGGGAGCATAAAGGATTGCGTTTTTATAATTTTGGTTTTGATATGGCACTTAACCAGGATTTTTTGAGTGAGCTTTCCTCTGTAACAGGTGGAAAAACAAGGTTAATAGGACATACAGAGCGTATTGATGACACAATAGTAAAGGCCTTTAACGTAATTGTTTCGCCTTCTATTGATAATGCAGTTATCCGTTTTGACAGCTCTGTTTCTGAAATTACACCAAGGCATTTTAATAAAATTCATTGTGGTGAGCGTATAAATATTATGTTTAAATATAACGAACAGCCACCAACTGAAATTTATATTAAAGGCTATGTGGGTGGAAGAGAAACTGTCAGCGCAGTACCTATTGATCATATAATAGAAGGTGGAAGGGAAATTGAATATCGCTTTGGGTATGAAAGCATAAACAATTTGTTGTCAGAATTCTATTATGCAGACGAACAGGATAAATATATGCTCCGTCAGGCAATAGTAAACCGTTCAGTTGATTATTCTGTACACAGTAAATACACTATGTTCAAAATTTCCGACAAGGCTGGTTGGTTTGATTACGAATGTGATGTGGATAAGGGCTTTGAAATCTCATCAGATTGGTACGAACCCTCACTTGATTCAGGTGAAAAGACAATGATTCATTCTGTACGTGAAATTCAGTTTGCGGAAATAATGAAAAAACAACGTGCAAATGGAAGATTTATTCCATCTACATCAAGGAGCAAGGAGGCAATAGCCTTCCACACAGCAAATATTGTTACGGATTTTTGCAATAATTGTGCAAATGTTTATATGTACAGGTGGCATCTTCGTAAATCAATCCTGTTTTTACTTGAATATATCGAAAATTCCGATTATGCAATAATTCCTGCCGAGCTTGTAGATGCACTCTCAATCTGGAATAATGTTTTTGGAGGAACTGATGACGAAAGTCAAAAAATTAATGTTCTCAAATTTTTGAGGGAAAATAATTAATGATAAAAATAGCTAAATTTTTTTGATATTATAACTTATACATAGCATAATATGATAAATTTTAAAAAAAGACTTGTAAAATTTCGAAAAATGTTATATTATATAATCTAGTTAAATTTATAACAATATAAAATTGTTTTTTTAGGAGGAAACTAAAAATGTCAGTAAAAGTTGCAATTAATGGTTTTGGTCGTATCGGTCGTTTGGCGTTCCGTCAGATGTTCGGTGCAGAAGGTTATGAAGTTGTTGCTATCTACGACTTGACAAGTCCTAAGATGCTTGCTCATCTTTTAAAGTATGACTCAACTCAAGGCAGATATGCTCTTGCTGATACAGTTGTAGCTGGTGAAGATTCAATTACAGTTGATGGCAAGACAATCAAAATTTATGCTGAAAGAAATGCTAAAGACCTTCCATGGGGTGAAATCGGTGTTGACGTTGTTTTGGAATGCACAGGTTTCTTCACATCTAAGGAAAACGCTTCAGCTCATATCGAAGCTGGTGCTAAAAAGGTAGTTATTTCTGCTCCTGCAGGTAATGACCTTCCTACAATTGTTTATAATGTTAACCACGATACATTAAAGGCAGAAGATACAGTTATCTCAGCTGCTTCATGTACAACAAACTGCTTGGCTCCAATGGCTAAGGCTCTTAATGACCTTGCTCCTATTGAAAGCGGTATCATGAGCACAATCCATGCATACACAGGTGATCAGATGACTCTTGATGGTCCTCACCCTAAGGGTGACTACAGAAGAGCACGTGCTGCTGCAGTAAACATTGTTCCTAACTCAACAGGTGCTGCAAAAGCTATCGGTCTAGTTATTCCTGAACTTAACGGCAAGCTTATCGGTTCTGCTCAGCGTGTACCTACACCTACAGGTTCAACAACAATCCTTGTTGCAGTTGTTAAGGGTTAGGTTACAGTTGATGAAATCAATGCTGCTATGAAGGCTGCTGCTACAGAATCTTACGGTTATACAGAAGAAGAACTTGTTTCATCTGACGTTATCGGTATGAAGTATGGTTCATTGTTTGATGCTACTCAGACAATGGCAT
>JAZSKK010000060.1:0-1837 GCA_045534795.1 Clostridia bacterium
ATAAGAAATGCAAAATCCTCACCGCTTTCCTTAAGAGCGTTGTATACAGGACCAACAACCTTTTGATCAATAGGCTCTATTGACAGAATTTTTGCATCCTTGTCAAAATGATGGCCGCTTTCGTCAGGAGCTTCCATATGTATATATACAAAGTCATTTCTCTTAAGTGCCTCTATTGCTGCTGTTGCCTTTCCGTCAAAGTTGGAATCTACGTTACCTGTTGCACCCTCAACATCAATATTTTCCATGTCTGCACATATTCCAATACCCTTTACAAGGTCAACTGCGGAAATTACAGCCCCTTTTATACCATACTTTTCCTTAAAAGGCATTAATGCCGCCTTTTTCCCCTGTCCCCACATCCATATAGAATTTGCAGGATTTAATCCTTTTTCAATTCTTCTTTTATTAATAGGGTGGTCTTTTAAAATATTGTAGCTTTTTTTCATAAGCTCCACCATAACAGGATTATCGGGAAGATGTTCCTTTATCTTTTTACCCGTAATATCGTGAGGAGGGGTAAACTTGATTTTCTCAATATCCGTATGCCACAAAAGCAGATGACGGTAAGATATGCCGCCGAAGAAGTTATATTCCTCTGTACCTAACGCCTCGTCAACGGCCTTCATAAGTATACGGCTTTCTTCAGTAGATATTTCTCCGGCGCTATAATCAAGTATGGTTTTATCCTCATAATCCTCATGGTCGGACAAGGTAACCAAATTAGTGCGGAATGTTGTATCTGTTGGCAAAACGTCTATACCCATACTGACTGCCTCCAACGGAGAACGCCCTGTGTAAAACTCATCAGGATTATACCCCATTACGGAAAGGTTAGCCACGTCACTACCGGGGCTGAATCCATGAGGAACAGTCTTTACCATGCCAATTTCACCCATTTGGCATATTTTATCTATATTAGGTTTTACAGCAACTTCCAAAGGAGTCTTTCCTCCAAGCTTTTCGCTTGGAACGTCAGCCATACCGTCTCCAAGAATAACTACATACTTCATAAATATCACCTTTTTGTATATTATTTCAAATATTTTACCATATCAGCACCCTAAAATCAATATTTTAGATTAAAAAGCAAAAAATATTCGTATTTTTTTCAAAAAAATATTGTATATTTTTTTATTTGTGTTATACTTAAGATATATGTTTATTTATATTTAGAATGGGTAGGTGGACATGCTTGGACAGATTTGTAATAATGGGCGGGAAAAAGCTTGAGGGCGAAGTTACAATTAGCGGTGCTAAAAATGCTGCAGTAGCTATTATCCCGGCGGCATTACTGGTCGAAGGCATATGCGTAATTGAAAACATACCGGCAATTAATGATGTTGATGTTATTTGTAATATATTGGAAGAATTAGGCGCAAAAATTCAATTTAAGGACAATAGACATACCTTGGTTATAGATTGTACAAGTCTTAAAAGCTATACTGCATCCTTTGAGGCTGTACAGCGTATGAGAGCATCATATTACCTTATTGGCGCTTTACTTGGCAGGTTTAACAAAGCTGTTGTAGCTATGCCCGGCGGATGTAATTTTGGTGTGCGTCCTATTGACCAGCATATAAAGGGCTTTGAGGCTTTGGGTGCTACAGTGGACACTACAAGTGGTATTATAAATGCAACTGCGGAAAAGCTAACTGCTTCACATATTTATCTTGATGTTGTTTCTGTAGGTGCTACAATAAACACAATCCTTGCGGCTGTACGTGCTGAAGGAATTACGGTTATAGAAAATGTTGCAAAAGAGCCTCATGTTGTTGACTTTGCAAACTTTTTAAATGCAATGGGGGCACAGATTAAAGGTGCAGGCACAGACACT
>JAZSKK010000093.1:0-2607 GCA_045534795.1 Clostridia bacterium
CCATATTTCAGATATGATGAATTTCCTGATATGATAAAGGTTAAGGAGGCGGCTATGGCCGGCGACTACTACACAGCCAAGGATGAGCTGTTAGCCTATTATCGTTCAGTTGCTGATACAAGATATCTTCCGATTACTTCAAACCCCGGAAGTACAAAAAGATTGAAAGCACAGCTATTGGAAAAAAATGTATATGCAGCAGATGATGGTGGACCTCAGGGATTAATTACATTTGGTAATGAATGGAGCGAACAGACTGCTAATGTTGCTGAGGCTGTTATAGATAAAGAACTTATAGGTTATGGTAAAAGTATTGCTTTTGTTCTTATGTCTGTTGATAAGCATCTTACACAAGCGGAAGTTACAGCTCGTGAATCCGGACAACCGGCCCGTTTGGAGCTTGTTGTAAATGGTTCGCCAGTAGTGTTAGAGGCTAAAAGGGATACCGAAGTTCGTGCAGGTGCCTACAATACAATTAATTTTGGTAGTAACCAAACAATGATTGTTCAGGAAAGCGGATACTTTAAAAATTATAATGAAAATACAAGACGTGCATATATTGCATTTGACATTTCATCTCTTAAGCCTACTGATACAGTTACTTCTGCTCGCTTGGTGGTTAATGGTAGAAATGCTTCCGGTACAGGGGATAAGGAAATCCTTGTATATCATGATAGCAAGGGTGAATTTGATGAATATACACATTCATTTGATGATTTAACCGAAAAGCTTTGGTCTTGTAATGACCAAAACACATGGGATTTTAAGTCTCCTTTGGATGAAAGAGGTTCCATTGCAAACATGCTTAGAGGTAGTGATATTACTGTAGCTGCAAATATGTACAGTTATTCAGGTCAGGAAAGATATGCTTTTACTTTTATAAGGCAGATAATGGGTATGTATTACCATCAGGGATACAACGAACTAAACTTTAATGATTTGGATTTTTCTGTTCATCTGTTAACTGTTACACCTTGTGTTTTTATGGTGCTTGACAGTAAGTATATGACTGGTGAGATATTAACGGCTATAATTAAAACCTATTGGCAGTTTGCATATCATGAAGTATATAAATTTATGGGTACAAAGGATAACAACTGGGGTTCCTTTGCTACCTATGGTGTTTATTCATTTCTTTCAAGATTCAGAGAAGTTGCGGTATATGATGAATGGTATAATGCTTGCTGGGAGGAAAATGACCGTCTTTTGCCAGGCTTTGTGTTGGAAGACGGTATGTGTTATGAATTATGTTTGAATTATGCAGTAACAATGCTTGGTACATTGGATGGGCCTTTTACAGTTGAGCGGCAAACGGGCATAAAGCCTCCGTTTTCTGACACTGCATTAGGTTACATACATGATATTGTTACAACCTTGATTTACTGGTCATCTCCTGGATGGCACGGATATGGTATAGCCGACGCTACAGGTGATTACGCATCTGATTATAGCGGTGAAGTAAAACAATGGTACCAGTTGCTTTTCAATGATGACCCAATTATAGAATATGTTGCAACAAAGGGTCTATCAGGTCAAATGCCTGAAAAATCCACTACATCTTATCGTAAAAGTTTACGTACTTATATGAGAAGTTCATGGGATGATGATGCTCTTGCAATGGCATTTATCAATACTAACCATGACACTGCCAGTCACGGACAGTATGACCATCTTTCAGTAACAATGTTTGCTTATGGAAGATATCTGCTTGGTGACCCGGGTCTTGGTGGTATGGCAGAAGTAAAGAAACTTATGAGTTCTGCACCGCAGCATAGTTTGGTTACTATTAATAATAGCGACCATGATAAAGGGATATACGGTACAAAAGAATTGTCTTTTGAATCAAGCGATATGTATGATTATGTAGAATATGCGGGTGTTTATACCCCTGATCAGGTTACTCAGTCACGTAGCGTCCTTTTCCTTAAGGATCAAAAATTCTGGATTATAACTGATTATGCAAATCCTCTAAACCAGAATACTGAATATTCCTATCAACAAAACTGGGTTATGCATCCTACATGTAATATAAGTATTGATGATAATACACTTGCTATTCAAAGTAATACTGAGGATATTAATGTAGACCTTATCCCTGTAGGAACTGATGGTGTAACAGGTTATTTAGAGGATACATCATTCTTCCTAAAGGGTAATGTACAGGTTGCAAACCAAAAAGCAGTACTTGAAAAGACTGCAGCAGGTGACATAGTGTATAACACTATTGTATTACCACGTGATGTTAATGAGGATTTTGAAGTAACGGCTGATGTTATTGATACAGGTCTTGACTCTAATAAAGTAAATGCTTTTTATGCACGTATAAAAAACATAAATACTGGAAAAGAAAGTTATTACTATTTCTATCATATTAATGATGTAAAAGATACACTTGAAACAAATCCAGTGGTAAATATTGGACAGTTTGAAACTGATGCGGCAACAATGCTTATTGAAACAGACCTTGATGGTAATATATTGTCAACATTCCTGATGGATGCTACATTCCTTAAGGAAAATATACAGGAAGAAAAGGTTTTGTTCAAAAGTCTTGTACCTGTAGAGGCAATTTCCTATAAAAAGGCAGGAGAAATATTTAACGTTTCT
>JAZSKK010000137.1:0-11680 GCA_045534795.1 Clostridia bacterium
TACCGGTTACAGTTTCTGATATACTTTGGCAAACCATACACACCACAGAAAATGATGAAGAATACGTAAACAGTGTTGCGGATTTATATATTACCGCAGATGGTAAGAATGGAAAAATTGTTGAGGCTTTAGAAAACGGGAGTTATCCCACAATGCTTACACATTGGCAAAGTCTTGCATCAAACGGGCTCTATACAGGTCTTAAAATTCTTGATAGGGTTGCACAGCGTGTAAATGATAATTTGTCCGATAAAGTTCAGTGGACAAGGACAGAAGATTTGATGAACTATGTTGTGAATAACAAGGATGATTTTTGCAAACTAAAATAACACAGCTTATTTTAGGGTAGTGAGAATTAATGATTAAAATTTCAGTGACAGAAAAGGAAATTAAAAATTATTCGTATATTTTAATGAATCTATTTCATTTGAGTCAGAGTTCCAAATTATTGATTTATGCAAAAATGTGTGATATAATTGACATATACGGAATTTTATAGAATAAAATTCCTAAAGCCTAACGGCTTTTTTCAGTCTTTCAGACTGCGTTTGCCAATTGACGGCGTCGTAAAAATGCCCTTACAGGCAAGCATTTTTACTCCTGGTAGAATTGGATTACATTTTTTCTATCACCTAATTCTATAAATAATAATAAAAAAATAAGGAGAAATATGTACTATGAGCTTTGAGAATTTAAAGGCAACTCTTGACAGATATGTGGGTGTACATTACCCGGGTATAGATATGTGCGTTCATCATAAGGGTAAGGAAATTTTTCGTTATCAGGCAGGTTATTCCAACCACGAGAAAAAAATACCTGTTGACCCTAATGCACTCTATAACATATTTTCATGTACAAAGCCCGGCACTTGTGCTGCTGCTCTTCAGCTTCTTGAAAAGGGCTACTACCGACTTACCGACCCTGTTTATGAATATATTCCTGAATATAAGGATATGTTTGTAAGGGTTCAAACTCCAAATGGTAGTATTAAATATGAAAAGCCAAAGTCACCTGTTACTGTAGGGCAGCTTTTTTCAATGACCTCCGGTATAGACTATAAATTCGATGTAGATTGTATAAACGAGGTACGTGAAAATACAAACGGCAAAATGCCAACTCTTGAAATTGTAAAGGCTATTGCAAAAAAACCACTTAATTTCCACCCGGGCGAAAGATGGCTTTACGGTCTTAACCATGATGTTTTAGGTGGTCTTATTGAAGTATGGTCAGGCATGAAATTCGGTGACTATATGCAAAAAAATGTATACGAACCATGCGGTATGACAGAAACAAGCTTAAGCATAAATGATGAAAAGAGGGCGCGTCTTCAGGATATGTGCCGTGTGTCAAAAGGTGAGTTTAGCTATGTGCCTAATGAATGTGAGTATAACTTTGATGAGGATTGTGAGTACGAAAGTGGCGGTGGCGGTGCTATAAGCTCTGTTTCCGATTATATTAAATTTGTTGATGCTCTTGCAAATGGCGGTGTTTCACCAGAAACAGGCGAGCGTATTTTAACACAGCAGACAATAGATATTATGCGTACAAACAGACTTACAGATGTTCAGCTTAAAGAGGATTACATAAAGAAATATCCTGATGGCTATGGTTATGGTTTGGGTGTGCGTACATTGTTGACCAACGCAAAGGGTCTTTTGGAACCTGTTGGTACTTTTGGCTGGGCAGGAGCTGCTGGTTGCTACTTGTCTGCAGACCCTAAAGAGCAAATTTCCGTATTTTATGCACGCAGCATACGTCCGTGCAATAATTCAATTTTGCCTGCAATGGTTATGAATACACTCTATTATGAACTGTATAAATAGTAAGGTTAAGTAAAAATGTCCATAAAAAATACCTGTGCACTATTAGTGTACAGGTATTTTTATGTAGATAACTAAGCCTTTGAAGGCTTTAAATATAATAAATTGGATATGTTTTTTGGTAATTTTAAGAATAGACCTTATATTATTTTAAAGCTCCTTCAAAGCCAACCAATACGCCGCCTCGTTCTGCATAGAAGCTGCAAAGGGCACGGTTAATGCCTATTTTGACATTTGCCTGCGGAAATTCTGCAAGTATTTTTTCCTTTAACAAAATTGAGTTGTTAAGACCTTCACAATGGTTTATTATTACCTTGCCTCCGTTGGATCCGGCAGATTTCATATTTTTATATAGTGATTCCATAGCCTTTTTTTCGCCTCTTGCTTTGGCTATAGGTTCTAACGTTCCCTGATTATTTGCCTTGCCTATAAGTCTTATGCCGAGTATTCCTGTAATTTTAGCAACGGAATGACTGATACGGCCGTTATTTGCAAGGTTTGTAAGAGATTCCAACGCAAAAAACAGGTGAGTTGTCTTTGCATATTCTGTTATTTCGTTACAAATATCTTCAAATTGAAGACCTGAATTAATCAATTCCACCAGCTTTTCAATAATTAAACCAATTTCCGGACCAGTAGACAATGTGTCTATAACAAAAACCTTTTTATCAGGATTTGAACTTTCATATTCCTCTTTAGCTATCCTTGCTGCATTATAACTGCCTGACAAGGCACTTGTAATGGTTGTGCAGAAAATATATTCAGCATCTCCGAATGCTTCTATATATTCGTCAGGAGCAGGGCAGGCTGTACCTGATTTCCCTTTATATGATTTTAAATAGTCAACCATTTCTGAAACATTGGTGCTTTCGTTATCTGAAAATTCTCTTTCGTCTGTTCTTATTTTTAGAGGAACGGAGCAGAATGGGATTTCCTTAAGTTCTGTTAAATTTGCTGTTGAATCTGAAACAATCTTGAATTTCATATTATCCTCCTAAGGCTTTCAAAAACTGTTTAATCGGTTTTTCAAAAACCGATAACAAGTTAATTATATCTCAAAAAATGTATTTTGTCAATAATTACAGTTAAATTATTGACATAAATCCTAATGAGTAGTAAAATATGTTTATGAAAAATTTATCAAACAACCAAATTGTAGAGGCTATAAAGAATTTTCGTATGCCCAGGTTTTATGAGCTTCCCAATGTTGGCTTGTATTTAGACCAGACAACTAAATATATAAATAGCTTTTTGTCTCCTTTGGGGTGTATGGAGGTTACTCCTTCTATGGTAAGCAATTATGTTAAACAAGGGTTAATTTCAAATCCCGTAAAAAAACAGTACAATGCAGAGCAGATAGCTTATCTTTTCTTTATTGTTGTTGCAAAAAACGTGCTTTCTATGGAAAATATAAAAAGACTTATTGAAATTCAAAAAACATCCTACACCAATGAAGTGGCATATAACTATTTTTGTTCCGAGCTTGAAAATATGCTCTTTTGCATATTCGGGTTTAAGGATGACCCTGAGGAAATAGGGGATACCTCATCTGATGCAAAGACAATGTGCAGAAGCTTGCTTATTGCCGTTTCTCACATTATTTATCTGGACAGCCAGTTTAATCAAAGGGATGAAAAGCAGTAATTTTGCACAATAACTTTTTTAAATGATGATATTTTATATGTATTTTATTCAAATATGTATTAAAAAACAAAAAACTATTGCATAATTATGCAAAAAGCAGTATAATTAATGCATAAATAAACAACAGAGGTGCTTAAAATGAATAAAAATGAAATTAAAAAGGTAGTTCTTGCATATTCCGGCGGACTTGATACATCAATTATCATTCCCTGGCTTAAGGAAAACTACAACAACTGTGAAGTAATAGCAGTATCAGGTAATGTTGGTCAGAATGATGAGCTTGAGGGTCTTGAGGAAAAGGCTTTAAAAACAGGTGCTTCCAAGCTTTACATAGAGGATTTGACAGAGGAATTTGTTGATGATTATATTATCCCTACGGTTAAGGCTGGTGCTTTGTACGAAGAATATATGCTTGGTACATCCTTTGCACGTCCTATTATTGCAAAAAGAATTGTTGAAATTGCAAAGGCTGAAGGTGCAGATGCTATATGCCACGGTTGTACAGGTAAGGGTAATGACCAGGTTCGTTTTGAGCTTGCTATAAAGGCGTTTGCTCCTGATATGTACATTATTGCTCCTTGGCGTGAATGGGATATTAAATCACGTGAAGAGGAAATTGAATATGCTGAAGCACACAATATCCCTCTTAAAATCAGCCGCGAAACTAACTATTCAAAGGACAAAAACCTATGGCATCTTTCACACGAGGGTCTTGACCTTGAAGATGCAGGTAACGAGCCTACTTATGAAAAGAAGGGCTTTTTGGAAATGGGTGTTTCTCCAATAGATGCTCCTGACAAGCCAACATATATTACTTTGGACTTTGAAAAGGGTATTCCTGTTGCGCTTAATGACGAAAAAATGTCTGCTAAGGATATTATTCTTAAGCTTAACGAGCTTGGCGGTGCAAATGGTATTGGTCTTTTGGATATTATTGAAAACCGTCTTGTTGGTATGAAATGTCGTGGTGTATATGAAACACCAGGTGGTTCAATATTGTATTTTGCACATAATTATCTTGAAACAATGTGCCTTGATAAATATGTAATGCATAAAAAGCAGGAGCTTGCAATTACATTTGCAGAGCTTGTTTACAACGGACAGTGGTTCTCACCACTACGTGAAGCTTTGTCTGCATTTGTTGACAAAACTCAGGAAAATGTTACAGGTAAGGTTAAGCTTAAGCTTTACAAGGGTAATATCATCAAGGCAGGCGTATGGAGTGATTATTCACTGTATTCAGAAGAGCTTGCTACATTTGATGAGGATGAAATTTACAACCAGTACGACGCTGAAGGCTTTATCAACTTGTTTGGTCTGCCTACAAAGGTACAGGCACAGGTTAACCAAAAAAATGGCAAGTTAAAATAAATTTGAAAACCAAAGGTTGTAAAAAAATAGTGCAGAATGGACAAACCGAATCCGAAGGTGTACGTGTGTACTCCGAGAGGTGAGGTTTGTTCGTAATACAAAACTACTTTATTTGAAAATTCGCTTATACGAATTTTTACAAAAATATTGAATTGATACCACTTCGCCATCTTGCAACAGGTAGTCGAAGTGGTATTATGATTAATTTGCTTTGTATGGTCTGTGCATTTTTTTAAACCGATTTGAAAGGATAGATATTATGGATAAAATGTGGGCAGGTCGCTTTGACAAGGCTCTTGATAAAATTGCTGATGACTTTAATTCATCACTTAGGTTTGACCATAAAATGTACAGACAGGATATTACAGGCTCTATGGCACATGCTGCTATGCTTGCTGCACAAGGTATAATAAGCACAAAGGATTGTGATGAAATTACAGATGGATTGCAGTCTATACTAAATGATATAGAATCAGGCAAGCTTACCTTTGATATGGATGCAGAGGATATTCATATGTTCGTGGAATCCGAGCTTACAAAGAGAATTGGTGATACAGGCAAAAGACTGCATACTGCACGCAGCCGTAATGACCAGGTTGCTTTGGATGTAAGGATGTATTTGCGTGATGAAACAAGTGATATTATCGCTCTTTTGAAAAAGCTTACAGAGGTTGTAGTCAACAAGGCGGAAGAGTATAAAGACGCTATTATGCCAGGTTATACCCATCTTCAAAGGGCACAGCCAATAACCTTTGCACACCATCTGCTTGCATACGGAATGATGTTTTCAAGGGACATATCTCGTCTTGAGGATGCTTTAAAAAGAATGAACTATTCTCCTTTGGGCAGCTGTGCATTGTCAGGTACTACATATAACACTGACCGTTATATGGTAGCAGAAAAATTGGGGTTTGACGGTATTACTCTTAATAGCATTGACGGTGTTTCAGACCGTGACTTTTGCATAGAGCTTATGAGTGCCTATTCAACAATAATGATGCACCTTTCAAGATTTTCTGAAGAAATTATTCTTTGGGCATCATGGGAATTTAAGTTTATTGAGCTTGATGATTCATACACAACAGGTTCAAGCATTATGCCTCAGAAGAAAAATCCTGATATGGCAGAGCTTGTACGCGGGAAAACAGGCAGAGTTTATGGAAATCTTGTTGCAACACTTACTATGCTAAAAGGGTTGCCCCTTGCATACAACAAGGATATGCAGGAGGACAAGGAGGCTATTTTCGACAGTATTGAAACTGTCAAAATGTGTCTTGATGTGTTTACCCCGATGATAGACACAATGAAGGCTATTCCTGAAAATATGTATGCTGCTGCACAAAAAGGATTTATTAATGCTACGGATTTGGCAGATTATCTTGTTAAAAAGGGACTTCCCTTCAGAAGTGCTTATAAGATTGTGGGAACAATAGTGGGAGAATGTATTAAAAAGGGCATTGTTCTGGAAACAATGACTATGGATGAATATAAAGCTCACAGTGATTTGTTTGAAAATGATTTGTTTGAAGAAATATCCCTTAAAACCTGTGTTGAAAAACGTATCTCTGCAGGCGGAACGGGGCTTAAATCTGTTGAAACACAGATTAAATATTTAAGGGATCATATTTCTGAATAGTAATGGATAAGTGTAAACATTATACATTTTAATATTTAAAAGACCGAATTTTTTATAATTTCGGTCTTTTGTTTTCTATTTTTACTGCCAATAGCATATAGATATACAAACTATATGTGTTGGGGTGAAATATGAAGGATTATATTGAAGAGCGTACCATAGAACTTGCAAATTACATCATAGAAAACAAATCCACTGTACGTGCGGCAGCAAAGAAATTCGGTATCAGTAAAAGTACGGTGCATAAAGATGTGACAGAGCGTTTGAAAAATATAAATCCTCGTCTTGGGGAGGATGTAAGGAGTGTACTTGATGAAAATAAGTCGGAAAGACATCTGCGGGGTGGTATGGCTACAAGAAGAAAATATAAGGGTTGATTTTAGCGATGATTAAAATATTTGTGGATTTATCAAAAATTATTTAACATATTGTTTACAACATCAAAAATCTTATGTGTTAAAATAATGATATAATGAAAATAGTGCGAGAGAAGGGATAAATCAATGAATATTTTATATTTCCTGACTCCTAAAAATCAGGTTGCCAACATTTATGAAAATTCAAATTTGCGGCAGTTAATGGAAAAACTTGAATATCACGGATATACTGCCATACCTGTTATTAACCATGATGGGCAATATGTGGGTACTGTTTCAGAGGGGGATATATTAAGGGTAGTGAAAGAAAGGTTTAATATGAATCTTCAGGCAGCACAAGGCATAATGGTGAAGGATATTCCACGCAGGACAGTTGTTTTGCCCGTTGATGCAAATGCATCTATGGACGACATAATGGATATGGCAATAATGCAAAATTTTGTACCTGTAACAGATGATAATAATGTGTTTATAGGATTGGTAACCAGAAAGGATATTATAAAGCATTTTCGCAACAAACTTAATAAATAACAGTAAACCGGACGGATTTAATATTCGCCCGGTTTTGTTTTATCACACAAAAAGTTGTTTTCAAATATAATGTAATAAAGCCAGATGAAAGGTTGATTTTTTGTGAATTATTATAAAAAAATTCTTATATGCGGCGGTGACAAAAGGCAAAGATATATGTACGAAATTATGAATGATAAGGGACTTGATGTTAAAACCTTTGCATTAGGTGATGGAAGTGAAATTACTCTTAAGGATTTAAGTGATTTTGACGTTATAATTTTGCCTGTTCCTGTAAGTAAAGACGGAGTAAATCTTAATGCACCTCTTGTGGACTATAAAGTAAAGCTTGAGGATATATTTGGCAGCATTGACAAGGGGCAGACGGTGCTTGGGGGATTATGTGATAAATTTGGTGATAACCTGATAGATTACTGTAAAAATGAAGAATTTCAAATGAAAAATGCTGTTCCCACTGCGGAGGGTGCTTTGCAGATTGCTATGGAAAATACTGATATTACCATAAATAAATCTCATTGCGCAGTATTGGGGTTTGGACGTATAGGTAAGATTATGGCGGCAATGCTTAAAAGTATGGGAGCTTTTGTTACCGTATGTGCCAGAAGTCCCAAGGATATTATGCTGGCACAGATATTTGGCTTTGATACCGTTAATATAAACGAGGTTTTTTGTAAGGCACAAAATTTTGATATATTTTTCAACACAGTACCAAAAACTGTCGTTGACGTTAAGGTTTTGGAGAAAATTAAGGATTCTGCACTGATTATAGAGTTGGCAAGCAAGCCTTATGGAACAGATATGGAGGCTGCTGAAAAATTGAGTAAAAAAGTTATTGTTGCATCTGCCTTGCCGGGTAAAGTGGCACCATGGACTGCCGGAAAAATTTTATGTGATGTAATAATGAATATACTTATAGGATTGGAGGTATAGAAAATGGAGCTTGAAGGTTTAAGGTTAGGCTATGCTTTTACAGGGTCATTTTGTACATTGTCAAGGTCTTTTGATATAATGCAACAAATAATTGATGAGGGTGCGGATGTTATTCCCATAATGTCTGATGCTGTGTACAGTACGGATACACGTTTTGGGAATGCTGTGGATTTTGTACAACAGGCGGAGGAAATGTGCAAAAATAAGGTAATGCATCTGATTACAGAAACTGAGGTTATAGGTCCTAAAAACCTGTTGGATATGCTTATAGTTGCACCGTGTACAGGTAATACCATAGGCAAGCTTGCCAATGGCATTAATGACACCCCTGTTACTATGGCGGTTAAGGCAACTGTGCGTAATGCAAAGCCAATTGTGGTTGCCGTATCTACAAATGATGGCCTTTCAGGAAGTGCAAAAAATATTGGAATGCTTTTAAATTACAGGAAATTTTTCTTCGTGCCATTTGAACAGGAGGCTTGAAAGCTTTTGTAAAAATCAAGCCTCCCTTATACAGTTGAATGCGCTTAAAAACACAATGTAGGCCAGTATAAAAATTGCAAATTCTATGTAAATACTTTCAAGTTTAATCATATTAAGGCATACACCTGTTAAAAAAGCGGAAAATGATGGCAAAAGTATCCAGTTTTTGAATCTGAATTCAAATTCGGTAGCTTTTATTAGCATATTTATACTTAACACTCCATTTATAATTTCGCTTACAAATATGACGAATATGTAGCCGATAGTGGAATATGCGGGAAGTATGAAATATATAAGTATTATGCACATAACAGTATCTATAATATTTATTTTCACTACCCCTACCTGCTGATTAATCCCTTTTAATATGCTATCTACCACAAAGTCAAGATACATTATGGCGGTGATGGGTGCTATAAGCCGTATGAAAAATCCTGCCTCGGCGTTATTGTATATCCATTGTCCCAAAAAGTCGGAAAAATATATAAAAATGCCCGTTACACCTATTGAAAAAAGCAAGGTTATTTTGAATGTTTTTGATATGGCGTCATTTATTTTGTGAGAATTATTTTTGACATAAAGCTGTGAAAATTCAGGCAAAATCAGCGATGAAAATGAAAGTATAATGGCTGATGGAAACATTATTACGGGCATAACCATACCTTGAATAATACCATATTGAGAAAGTGCCGTACCAGATGATAACCCTGATTTTTTTAACTGTATGGGTATCATTATATGCTTTATTGCTGAAAGTCCTGATTTAAGACATGAGCTTAATGCTACAGGGACAGCTATTTTTATTATTCTTTTGCGTATTCCCTTGGTCGAGCCGATTTTTTTATATCTGCGGGAATCTGTAAGGTATATTATGGTGTAATAAAGGCATGACAACGTTTCTGCCACTGTTCCGCCCAATACTACGGAAAAGCAGGAATATTCAAGAGTTTTTGGGAATATCCAGTTTAAAAATATGGTTGTTGCCACAATTTTTGTAAAAAGCTCTGCGAATTGAACAACGGAGCTTTTTGTTATTCTGCTTATTGCAGTGAAATATCCGTTTAAAATGCTTGAAACAGACAAAAATGGCAAGCATACCGCAAATGCTTTTAAGGATATTACAGTAAGAGGATTTTGCAGTATTTTAGTACCTATATATTCTGCAAATACAAAAATTGTTACAGCCGCAACAGTGCCGCATATTGCACCAAATGTTACGCATTGTCTCACGGAGTATTTAACACCTTTTGGGTTTGCGGCGGCGTTTTCCTCTGCCACAAGACGTGTGCAGGCAAGGCTCATACCAAATATTGCAGTAGTTACTGCCAAAGAATATACGGACATTACAAGGGTGTAAAGCCCCATACCCTCTGTGCCGATTTTGGAGGATATGTAGGCGTTAAACCATATCATAACCGACCTCATAATTAATGATGAGGCTGTAAGTATTATTCCGTTCAATAAAAAAATATGTATTTTTCGCATAAAATCACCTGTTTTAATATATGTATTAGTAGCTGAATAATGAATAAAACAGGAGGAATCAGCCTTGAAAGTTGCAATATATTGCCGTCTTTCCGAAGAGGACAGAATAAAAATCAACGAAAACAGCGAAAGCATACAAAATCAAAAATCCATGCTTGTAAATTATGCAAGGGAAAGGGGATGGCAAATATATGGAATATATTGCGATGAAAATTATTCAGGCATAGATGGTGACAGACCGGAATATAACCGTATGCTCCGTGATGCAGAAAATCATTGCTTTGATATAATTCTTTGTAAAACCCAGTCCAGGTTCAGCCGTAATATGGAGCATATTGAGAGATATTTAAACGGCAAGCTGCAGGAATGGGGAATACGCTTTATAAGTGTTCTGGACAATGCAGACACAGATGTAAGAAGTAATAAAAAGGCAAGGCAGATAAACGGACTTATTAATGAATGGTATTTGGAGGATTTGTCGGAAAATGTAAAGGCGGTGCTTAGTAACAAGCACTTTGAGGGAAAGTCCACGCGTCCTTTTATGCCATACGGATTAAAAAAATGCAGTAGTGATAGAAATAAAATAGAGGTGGACGAGGAGGCAGCACAGGTTGTAAGGCGAATTTTTGAATATTATATAGCGGGGTATAAGACAAGGGATATTGCGGAAATTTTAAATAATGAGGGAATACTTTCACCTCAGGAATACAAAATAAAAAACGGCGAAAAGCTTAATATACCAAAGAAAAACATTGATGGTAGGTGGACTCAACAGGCGATTGTACGCATATTAAAAAACCCTATGTATGCAGGTGATTTAGTACATAACATATATTCAAAGCCTAGCTATAAAAGTAAACATATAGTTAAAAATTCACCTGAAAACTGGCATATTATCAGAAATTCCCATACTGCTATTGTACCTAAAAGTGTTTTTGAAAGGGCAGGGCGTATGTTGTGCAAAAAAAGGCTTGATATTGATATAATATGTGGGGAATGTCTTGATAAAATGTATGTGCAAAGAAAAAGGTATAAGGACAAAATGTATAATTATTTGTGGTGCAAAAAATGCAAAAAGCGTATAAATGCAAATTTTATATTGCCTTTTTTAATGGATAAATATGTTGGTAAAATTGACAGAATAGAGGTTTCAAACGAGCATAGTGCCAGGATATTTTTTGTTTAATAATTGAAGGGGATGATTCAATTAAAAAACCAAATTCCCTGGTGGCAAAATTCAGCCTTATAGTCCCTACTGCAAAGCTTGCCCTTGATGGGATACAGATACAACCTATTTTGAGATAAAAAAAGCTGTGGCAGAATGTATATATTTTGTCACGGCTATTTTTTATATAACCATATCAAAATATCAACAAAGGCAATGTTTGTATCAATTTTTGTAT
>JAZSKK010000219.1:0-3133 GCA_045534795.1 Clostridia bacterium
TTGTGCAAACATCTGGTTAATTGCCGCATACGCACCATAGTAAGAGGTATTTGCTTTTTCAATGTGAATAACCGCCATATCATCAGTAAGTCTGTCACCATAGGTAAATGCAACAATTTCTCCGCCTACCTTAAGCATTGCACCCTTTATACCAAGATAATCTATATTATCTGTAATATCACCTATAGACTCACGCTCCGCAGCGAGATATTTGTCCGTAATATCCGCCCACTTATCGTATGTCCTTAGTATATCGTCCTTATCTTCAGGGCGTATATTTTTATATTCATAATTATATGTTTTATTAAACTTGTTAAGGTGATTTTTCTTGGAATGTAACTTTTTACCTGACAGATTTATCATCTGTTCTGTTTAATAAACGTGGTCGGAATAAAGGCTCATATCACCAAATTCATATTCATCAGTATTATTCCTTATAAAGTCAATATTATCCTTTGTAACACCGTAAAACTGCGGTTTTTCACCAACAGACACCATATAGTCACAAGCTGCTTTTGCTACCGCAAGCTTATCTCCATTACCAACAGGGAACCGAAGCCCTGCAGGGTTATTGCCGTCTTTTGACCATAATACAAGACAATCTTCAATTATTGCATACCTCATATCGTATGCCTTACGCCAAATATAAAGGCTACTAAAGGACATTTCGCATCCCATATTCTGCTCGGTGGCAAGGTATTTATTAATTATATCCCTGTCCTCAAGTCCGATGGGTTTAAAGTTTATCATTACTCATCACCAGATTATAAATTTCGTCGTTTATGTCTTCTATACTTCTTAATTTACCATTTTTTACGCATTCTATTACATTCCAGCCACATTTTTTTGCAACATAAAGTGCGTTATTATAGGATTTTTCAAGATAATCACTGTTTTTTTCATGAATATCCTTTTCCTGTTCACCGGTGATTTTGTTATTTCTGTTTTCCATAAGCTTTTTGCTTACATCAGGCGGAACATCTAAAAAGAATACATAATCAGGCTTTGGTAAGCCCAAAAGATTATATTCGTAATGAAACAGCCAATCTAAAAACTTATCTTTTTCTTCATCACAAAGCTTACCTGCCTGATGTACCGCATTGGAAGTGGTGTAACGGTCGCACAAAACAAGCTTTCCGCCCTCATAATCCTTACGCCAGTCCTTAAGATAGCTGCCTATACGGTCAGCCGCATAAAAGGTTGATGAAGCATAAGCGTTAACATCCTCAGGCTTTGTACCAAATTCACCGCCAAGATACATTTTGACCAAAGCAGATGTATCACTTTCATAGCAGGGAAATGTAAGTCTGCGTATTTCAAATTTTTCACTTAATCTGTCATAAAGCATCTGGCTTTGAGTCTGCTTGCCGCTACCGTCAACGCCCTCTATTACAACTAACATAAATACTTCTCCCTTTTTTCCATCATTTTGCCGCAGGACATTTTGCCCTCAGGACAAGGTCCTGAAACACAAGGCGGACCTGCATATCTGAACAAGGTAGGTGCAACCTCTTTTACAAGCTTTAACATTTCGTCAGCCATTGCACGTATTTCCCACTGTGCTCTTTCGCAACAACGGTGATGGAACATATTCATAAGCGAGCGTACATTAAAGGTCATTACAATTTTAGTTTCACAGGCATTAGGAAGTACAAAGCGTGCATCCTCAATAGCCATTTTTTCTGCAGCCTTTTCCTCCATACCACTTTCTATATGCTTTTTCTTCAAAATTTCTGTAAGATCATCATACTGCTTCTGTAAATATTCCATAGTCTGCACGTAAATTTCAGATGCCTTTTCGTCATCCTTAATTGAAGGCGGTACTATGTACTGAAACTGACCTTCAGTAACATATCTCTGAGATTTTACCGAATAGCTGGCAATACGGTGGCGTGTTATCTGTGCAAGCAACGCACGGCTTACACCCTCTATGCCAAAGGTAAATGTAACGTGTTCCGTGGGACTTTCGTGACCTAAATCCATAAGCCTTTTAATAAAGCCTTCTGTCTTTTCAGCATCTAATCCTTCATGTATATGCTCAATATCCGAAGAAGAATAACATAGCTTTGCAGCTGTTGCTATTATCCTTTCAGGATTTTCAGTATGTGCCAATAACTTAACCTTCAACTTTGCTTCCATGGCTAAACATCCTTTCAAATAAATCATTTGTATCTTCTGCCGTTAAATATAACATCTATTATAAAAACAGGTAATTTCATTATTCTGGGCAATCTTTTTTTAGGCTCTTTAATTGCTCTGTACAACCATTCTATGCACAATTTCTGATAAATCCTTGGTGCACGTTCAACCTCTCCTGCCAGAACATCCAGCGAACCCCCTGCACCTATACTTATAGGCACATTTAATTTTTCAAGGTTTTTTGCAATCCATTTTTCCTGCTTGGGTGCACCAAGGCACACTACCAAAACATCAGGCTTTTTATCAATAATGTCCTCTATAATATGGTCATCTTCCTTAAAATATCCGTGATGACATCCAACAACATTTACACCCTGTTGTTTCATATTTTCCATAGCCTTTTCAGCTACACCCGGCTTGCCGCCGAAAAAGTAAAAGCTGTGTCCGGTCTTTAAAAGCTCACAAACAAAATCAAATCCCCCCACCCTTTCAGGAACAGGATTTCCGACAAATTTTGAAGCTATAACCACACCAATTCCGTCAGGCAAAACCATATCTGCAGAATTTATTATATTTTTAAGCTCCTCATCCTTTTTGCATTCCATTATAATTTCTGGATTTGGAGTAAAAACCTTATGAGGCTTACCGTCAAAAAGAGATTCCGCCCTTTCCACAGCCTGCTTCATAGTGATTTTATTTACCTTTACGCCCAGTATATTAACCATTTAAAACACTCCTGTCATTAACCTTTTTAGTTTATCACAATATAGGTTTTTTTGCAAGTTTAATAACCAAGTTCCTCATTTACAAATATAACATTAATTCTTCCCTTATACTTTTGGATAGTGGATACCAGATAGTGCTTACAAATTCTTGTTGGAGAATTGCAACCTTTGCCGATACCGCCCTCCATATCCATACAAGTTCCGTTTGAATTACAAGTAGTTTTGCAATTAAGTCTGCGTGCATTTTTGGGAAGTCGGATCGTAGCCAT
>JAZSKK010000222.1:0-2566 GCA_045534795.1 Clostridia bacterium
AAAAATTAGGGATTTGTAATCCTTAAAATATATTAAAACTTCTCCAATAATTATATATTGGAAGTAGGGGGGAAATATGAAAACACAAAATAATACAATTTTGAAGATAGTTGCAGGCAAGGTGTCTGAGGCGGCTAAAATAGAAATAGTATCCGAATCACAAATTAAAGAATGCGTATGGAAGATATCTGAAGGTGATAAGGCAGTATGCGAGGGTATTGAAAAGTGCAGCAACAATAATGTACTTATAACTGCGGTTTTTGATGCAAAGGCGTGGTCTGTTGAAGAACCTAATCTTTATTCATTCAGTGCTGTTATTACATATGAGGATGGTAGTGTTGAAGAAATAACAGATTCCTTTGGCTTCCGCTATTTTGAAACTGATGAACAATACATATATCTTAATGGATATCCATTTTATATGAGAGCATATATCCGTGGCGCCGCTGCACATGAGCATGAGAATAACTGTAATTTGTCAGAATATGATTTTTACAAGAAAAATATTCAGATGGCAAAAAGCTATGGATTTAACACAATACGCTTTCATTCTCGTATCCCACCTGAAGCATGCTTCAGAGCAGCTGATGAGCTTGGTATTTTGATACATATTGAAATGCGAAGAAATAAAAAGGAATACAATAACCTCCATGAAATGCTTTATGGAAAGAACGATTTTGCGTCTAATGAGGAAATAGAGGAAATTATAAACACCCTTTATAATCATCCTTCATTTATGGTTTATTGCGTAGGTAATGAAATAAGAGAGCCTGGCAAAAAACCAAGAATTAAGGAAATTCGTGATTTTATTAAGGAAAAAGACCCAACAAGATTGTTCCTTGATACTTGTGCACATGGTGAATATGACCGTGATTATGTAGATTTTGACGTTCAACACATGAGCTACTTTTTCCCTTATGGAAAAAATGCAGATATGTTTGAAAATACAGACAATCTTCTATGCTTTGGTACTGTAGATAATAAAGAAATGGTAAAGGTTGACGGTGATTGCAAAATCCGCAGAGGTATATCCTTTGGCAGACCCCTTATAGCTCACGAGGTTTGTCATTATACCTCCTGGAGAGATTATTATGCTTTAAAGGAAAAGTTTGAAAAATACAATATTCCTGCACCTTGGTGGGTAGATGAAGAAATAAAAATGCTTGAAGCTAAGGGATATAAAGAAAACTTTGCCGAAACTCTTCAAATTACAAAGGATTTCCAGTTCAGATGTTGGAAAACTGCTCTTGAGGGAATACGCTCCAGTAAGCTTTTGTCAGGTTTTCATATGCTTCAGTTTGCAGATACAGATAAGTACGAAAATTCAAACGGTGTTGTGGATTGCTTTGATGACCCACACGGTATATCCACAGAGGAATTCAAAAAATTCAATGGCGATACGGTAGTTCTTGCGAAACTTCCTGAAAGAGTTTTTGAATGTGGTGATATTGTTAAAATTCCGGTTTTGATTTCTCAATATAAGATAAATCCTCCTGCAAAGGGTGCATTTTCATACGAACTAAAGGGCGAAAAGGTATATAATCAAGGTACTCTTGAAAATATCGATACCCGTAAATCAGGCTTGTATGATATATGCTCATTGGAAATTAAGCTTCCTGAAATTAAGAATGCAGAAAAATTGGTACTATCCTGCAGAATTGATTTTGAAGATGGTACAATGTGCCACAACAGTTGGGAAATATGGGTATTCCCTACATCTTCAAAGGAAGTATGTGCAACTGTTAAAATGGATTGCGATTATGTTGCAAATGCAAGAAAAATATCTGAAGATGACAGCTTTGTTATAACAGACAGACTAAATGATGAAATTTTTGAAGACCTTCAAAATGGCAAAAATGTAATGTTGTTGTATCGTACAAACTGGACAAGACATTTGCTTGACAAAAAACAGGCTGCACCAAAATATTCATTCCGTGCTGTATGGGAAAGATATAAGGGCGTAATCTGGGACAGAGGTACTATAAACGGCGGTATGGACGATAAGGATTTGTTGATAAAATATGGCTTTACTACCGATGGACAGATTAATTTCCAGTATTATGATTTAATTGAAGACAGTGATAAGATTAATCTTGATGATTTCCCTGTACAGGTTAAATCAATTGTTTCCGGTTTGGATAAGGCAGCACGAGACAGATTTGACCCTAAAAAATTTGAATTACCTGAGCTTATGTATGACAGAACAATGCGTAATTTCAGCTACTGCTTCGAGATTAAAGTAGGTAAAGGAAAGCTTTTGGTTACAGGATTTAACTTTACAAACATTAAGGATAGCGTATCAACTTCTGCAATGTTTGATACTTTGGTTTCCTACTGTAAATCAAAAGATTTTGCACCTGAATTTGAAATTTCAACAGAAAAATTGAAGGAATATTTATCAGATGTTGCAAAGTCAGGTCCTAACAAGGAACGTATGATGACACAGTACTGGCAGCTTGACGATGAACCTGTTGAATCAATGGATTATTGGGAAGAATCAGAGAGATATTTAAGAGAAGATGATTAAAAATAAATCCGTATAAGGATAGATGCTTGCGTGTTATCC
>JAZSKK010000083.1:0-4680 GCA_045534795.1 Clostridia bacterium
TTTAACAAGTTCAGCTTATTTTTATTTTTGTAAATATCAAACCCGTTGGTAGGGATTATAAGAGTATCAAACAATGCCGAAAGCTTTATTTTATCATATTTTCCTTCAACAACTATGGCTTCGTTTATTACAATTTTACCCATAATATCACCTTTGAATTATATTATAAATCAAACAATGAAATCTGGCTGCTTTCCGGCATGCCCTCAAGTATGCCCATATCACGCATTTTATCTACAATGGTTTTGGAAATTTTTCCTCTTGCACGCAAGTCATCAATAGAGCAGAACGCTTCTTCAGTTCTTGCATTTACCAATGCTTTTGCTGCGTTTTCCCCAAGTCCCGGAATAGAATTAAGCGGCGGCAACAGATTTTCCCCTATAACCCTGAATTTTGTTGCATCAGATTCATATAAATCAATGGGCAAAAATTTTATACCCCTTGCAAACATTTCACACACCAATTCTAATATTGTAAGTACGCCCTTTTGTTTTACGTTGGCATCATTACCCATATCCTCAATCATTTTTCGGTTTTGCTTTGCCAAGCCTTCAGTTGCCATAATTTCTATATCAAAATCATCTGCACGCACGCTGAAAAACGTTGCATAATATTCCTTAGGCTTGTTAACCTTAAACCATGCAATACGAAAAGCCATAGTTACATAAGCCACAGCATGTGCCTTAGGGAACATATATTTAATCTTTTTACATGAATCTATATACCATTCAGGTACATTCTGTTCACGCATTGCGGCTTCAAATTCAGGAGTAAGCCCCTTACCCTTACGGACACTTTCCATTATTTTGAAGGAAAGTGATTTTTCAACACCGCAATAAATAAGATAAACCATAATGTCATCACGTGTACATATTGCCTGTGAAAGAGTAGTTGTTCCATCCTGAATTAAGGTCTGTGCATTGTTAAGCCACACGTCTGTACCATGTGAAAGTCCTGAAATACGCACCAATTCCGTAAATGTTGTAGGCTTTGTATCCACAAGCATCTGACGTACAAACTTTGTGCCAAATTCCGGTACACCAAATGTCCCGACAGTAGAGCCGATTTCCTCAGGTGTCACTCCTAAAGCCTCTGTGCTTGTAAACAGGCTCATAGTCTGTTTATCATCCAAAGGTATCTTTTTGGCATCTATGCCTGTCAAATCCTCAAGCATTCTTATAGCAGTCGGGTCATCGTGGCCAAGAATATCAAGCTTAAGCAAATTCTGGTCAATTGAATGATAATCAAAATGCAATGTAATAATATCCGTATTCATATCATCAGCAGGATGCTGAATTGGCGAAAATTCGTGAACATCATTCTTTTTTGGCACTACGATAATACCGCCAGGGTGCTGACCGGTAGTACGCTTTACCCCTGTACAGCCTGCAACAAGACGGTCTATTTGTGCATTTGTGGGAATATCGCCCTTTTCGTCATAATACTTTTTAACAAAGCCATACGCCGTCTTTTCCGCAACCGTACCTATTGTACCTGCACGGAAAACATGTCCTGTTCCAAAAAGTTCTTCAATATACTTATGTGCAACAGGCTGATATTCCCCTGAAAAGTTAAGGTCAATATCAGGTTCCTTATCCCCTTTAAAGCCAAGGAATGTCTGGAATGGTATATCATGACCGTCCTTTATCATCAACGCTCCACAATGCGGGCAATTTTTATCAGGAAGGTCAAAACCACATCCAACTGAGCCATCTGCAAAAAATTCACTGTGCTTACAATTTGGGCAGACATAATGAGGGGGCAGAGAATTAACCTCTGTAATACCACTCATAAACGCAACCAGCGATGAACCTACCGACCCTCGGCTTCCTACCAGATAGCCGTCATCATTGGACTTTTTAACAAGCTTTTGAGCAATAATATAAAGCACGGAATATCCGTTGCTGATAATAGAATTAAGTTCTACATCAACACGCTCTTTAACAATATCAGGCAAATTTTCACCATAAATACTCATAGCCTTGTCATAGGTGAGCCTACGCAGTTCATCCTCTGACCCCGGAATTTCCGGCGGTGCCTTTTCGTCCGGAACAGGCTTTAAATCATCTATCATGTCTGCAATTTTATTTGTGTTTGTTATAACAACCTCGCGTGCAAGCTCCTCACCAAGATATGCAAATTCATCAAGCATTTCATCAGTTGTCCTGAAATACAACGGTGCCTGATTATCTGCATCGGAAAAGCCTTGTCCTGCCTGTAATATTGCACGGTATATTGAATCATGTGGATTCATAAAGTGTACATCGCAGGTAGCAACGGTTAGCTTGTCGTTCTTCTTGCCTAAATCTATTATAGTTTTATTGATATGCTTTAATGTTTCCTCATTTTCAACAATATTTTCTCTTAGCATAAAGGCATTGTTTCCAAGAGGCTGAATTTCAAGATAATCATAAAAATCCACTATTTTATTAACCTCGTCCATATCAGGATTATAGGGATTTTTCAAGATTTCCTGATAAAGCTCTCCTGCTTCGCAGGCTGAACCTATAAGCAAGCCCTTACGATACTTCTGAATAAGGCTTTTAGGCACACGAGGACGTCTGTAAAAATAGTCAAGATGTGAGCTTGAAACTATTTTATAAAGATTTTTCATACCCTCCTGAGTCTGTACAAGAATAATTGCGTGGTATGTTTTAAGGGACTTTACATCAACATCCCCCTCAAGTGCATTGTTAATGTCGCTTATTTTACATACATCCTTATTCTTCAAAATATCAAGCAATTTTATAAATATGTGTGCAGTAGCCGCAGCATCATCACAAGCCCTGTGGTGATTTTCAAGCTTAACATCAAAATGCTTTGTCAAGGTATCAAGCTTATAATTTTTAACACCCTGCACCAATGCACGGGATAATTCCAAGGTATCAAGATAGCAAAAATCAAACTTCATACCATTATCCTTTGCGGCTTTTTTTATAAATGAAGTATCAAAGCCTGCATTATGTGCTACCAACGCCCCATCGCCTATAAAGTCATAAAATTCCGGCAAAACTACGGAAATTGGGTCAGCATCTGCTACCATAGCATCTGTTATCCCTGTAAGCTCAACAATCTTTTGGGGAATAGGCTTACCTGGGTTTACAAATTTATTGAAGGTTTCGGTAATATTTCCGTTTTTGATTTTAACAGCGCCTATTTCCGTAATGGTTTCCGTAACAGGTGAAAGCCCAGTAGTTTCAATATCAAATACAACAAATTCACTGTCCAGATTGTTATCGGTGGGATTTACAACCCCATTTGTACTGTCATTCACAAGGTAACATTCCACACCGTACAAAACCTTAATATCCTTACCCCAGTTAGATGCATGATATGCTTCAGGAAAAGCCTGTACATCACCGTGGTCTGTGATGGCAATAGCCTTATGTCCCCACTTTATAGCCTGTTCTACCAACGTCTCTGCATCAGCCATAGCATCCATTGTGGACATTTTTGTATGCAGATGAAGTTCTACGCGTTTTTCCTCTGCCTCATCCACACGTTTTTCCCATTCTATAACATTTACATCCCTTACATTTATAAGCAATTCTCTAGCATATTTGTCATTTTGCGCCTGTCCACGCACACGAAGAGCCGTACCCTTTTTAAGTCTGCCCTCCAATGCTGCAAAGGCAGCATTGTCATCAGTGAAAATTTTGCAGTTAATGGCATTTTTATCGTCTGTTATGCTAAAGGTAACAATATGTGCCCCATTACGTGTTTCCTTGATATCCGGTGATTTTTTAAACAAATACTCATCGATAATAACATTGCCGGAAAGCTCATTTATATCACCTATTTCAATATCAGGATTTCCCTTAATCTCTCTACCATATATAACAGGAGATTTCTTCTTTTTCTCCTCTATTACCTGTCTTGTCTTTTCTATGTTATCAAAAATTTCCTTCTTTTCAAGCTCAAACTGCTCTTCAATTTCCTCATCGGTTTTAGAGCGTATAAATTCGATACCTATATCAATACCGAACATTTTTTTAACAGCTTCTCTTAGCGAATCCTTTATTTCATCATCAATTATTCCACCGTCGAGGCAATCTATATACAATGTGCTGCCCTCTATTTTACATTCCGCATTATTTATAATTGGAATAATCTGGGGATAATCCGTAAGATAGCCTGCAACTGTTTTTATGGTATTTGCATTAAAAATTTCTTTATCATACACAAATTCCAACGACACGTCCTTTAATTTATATGCGGACATTATTTGCTGTTCAAGATTGCGTGCGGAATCCTTGCGTACCATCTTTACACACTTTGCCACAATTTCCAAAACGCGGTTTTCAGCATAAACACCAATGCTTACAGCCTCGGAATGTCTTAATATTTCATTATCTACCAGTTTAAAAATATCTGATAATATTCTGTTCATTACATTTCCTCAATTTCTTCAATTAAAGTTTCAAGAATTTTATCTTCAGGAATTTTGCGGATAATTTCACCTTTTTTAAACAGCAAGGCAAAGCCGTCTCCGCCTGCAACACCTATATCTGCATCCTTTGCCTCTCCGGGCCCGTTTACGGCGCACCCCATAACGGCAATTTTAACCTTCTTTTTCATTCCGGAAATGCGGTCATTCAATTCGTTGGCAATCTTTATTATATCAATTTTCGTTCTTCCGCAGGTGGGGCATGAAATAATTTCGGGGCAATCCGGAAGCAT
>JAZSKK010000061.1:0-5828 GCA_045534795.1 Clostridia bacterium
GGCTACGATCCGTCTTTGTTGCTTGCCTCTATTATTGCTGCATCAATGCCCACTGCTGATTCTCAGCTTTTGGTTGCATCATCTTCATTTACAAGTGATATTTACAAACCTATTATAAGAAAAAATTCTTCTGACAAGGAAGTTATGTGGGTTGGAAGAATAGTTGTTGTAATAGTTGCAGTTATTGCATTCTTTATAGCAAGCAGCGAGGGTCAGGGTGCACAGGCTATTATGAATATGGTTGAAAATGCATGGGGTCTATTCGGTGCGGCATTTGGTCCTGTTGTAATTCTTTCATTGTTCTGGAAGAGATTTACTTATAAAGGTGCTGTTGCAGGTATTTTGACAGGTGCTGTAGTTGATATTGTATGGTTCATTAAACTTAGTGCAGTAACAGGGGTGTATGAACTGCTTCCTGGCTTTATTGCAGGCTTTATATTCAGTGTTGTGGTTTCAATAATTGATAAAAAGCCATCTGCGGAGATTGAAAGAATTTTCGAAATTGCCACAGATAAAAACAACGATGACTAATTGTTAAATAAAAAAGCGTATCTTAATTTGGCGTATGCCGGTTATTGGGATACGCTTTTTATTATGCAGATATATTGACTAATATGTTGTTTTATGTTAGAATTTCTGAGATGTTTTTAGGTATATAATTTATATGGAGGAAAAAATGAACAAAAAAACTAAATTTATAACACGTACGGCATTATTTATTGCGTTGCTTTTGGTTTTGCAATTTTCCACTGCATCTATGGGACAATACGTTACCGGAAGTGTGGTTAACTTTGTTTTGATAGCATCCTGTCTTACTGCAGGACCATGGTCAGGATTTGTTGTGGCATTACTGTCACCTTTTTTTGCAAAACTGTTCGGAATCGGTCCGGCGCTTATCCAGATTGTTCCGGCTATTGCAGTTGCAAATGTGGTTTATGTTCTTTTTTACGGATTGATTGGAAAATTTAATTGTAAAAAATACAAATATGTATGGTGGGTATTTTGTGTTCTGACAGGTGCATTTTTAAAATATTTTGTTTTAAATATTTTAGTTACCAGGGTTGTATTGGTATTTACTTCGGTACCGACACCTATGATTACAAAGCTTACAGCAATGTTTGGAATAAATCAGCTGATTACAGCACTTATTGGTGGTATTTTAGCAATGATGATTGTTCCCATGGTAAAAAGAGGGATGGATAAAAGAAATATACAGGAGTAATGATTATGAAAACAAAAAAGTTTGATACAAAGGTGCAGCATTTAAAATATAAGGTTTTGCGTGAGGTTGCAAGGAATGCGTGGGAAGGAACTGTTGCAGATGCTATGTATAAACTGCCCAAACAGATTATAAGCACAAATGAAGCAACTATGCGTTGTTGTGTATATAAGGAAAGACCTATCCTTGCAGAACGTGTGAAGCTGGCAATGGGCGGAGATAAAGAAAATCCAAATGTTATAGAGGTTATAGATATAGCTTGTGACGAATGTCCTGAAAGTGGATATGATATTACTGATGCTTGTCGCGGATGTCTTGCGCACAGGTGTGAGGATGCCTGCAGAAAAGGGGCTATAACACATGATGAAAACCATAAGGCAATAATTGATAAGTCAAAATGTGTTAACTGTGGTGCCTGTGCAAAGGTTTGTCCATATCAGGCTATTATTAACAGAACTCGTCCTTGTGAAAATGCTTGTAAAGTAAAAGCTATTCATATGGGGGAAACAGGTGAAGCGAAAATAGAGAATGAAAAATGTGTGTCATGCGGCGCATGTGTTTATCACTGTCCTTTTGGTGCAATAAATGATAAGTCCTTTATTCTTAATGCAATTAATATTATCAAAAACAGTGAAGGTAATTCTAAATATAATGTTTATGCAGTTGTTGCTCCGTCTGTGGCAGGACAGTTTACTTATGCAAAGCTTGGACAGATAATAGCTGCAATTTATGAACTTGGATTTTATGATGTAGTTGAAGCGGCATTGGGTGCAGATATGGTTGCTTTGGAAGAATCCAAAGAGGTTGCGGAATGTGATAGCTTCCTCACAAGCTCCTGCTGCCCTGCCTTTGTTGATTATGTTCATAAAAATTTCCCGCAATTAGCAGACCATGTTTCAACAAATCTTTCTCCAATGGCTGTAATGGGTAAATACATAAAAGAAAAAGATAAAAATGCAAAGGTTATATTTATCGGACCTTGTACCGCAAAGAAGATGGAGGTGCAACTTGACAAGGTAAGCCCATTTGTTGATTGTGTGCTAACCTTCGAGGAGCTTCAGTCGTTGATTGATAGCCGTGATATTGATGTTGAAACCCTTGAGGAAAGAAGCTTTGACGGTGCATCATATTTTGGTCGTATTTTTGCCAGATCGGGCGGTCTTGCAGAGGCTGTTGCACAAGGATTGAGAGAACACGGCATATCTGATTTCGCATATTCTCCTATAGTGTGTAGTGGTATTGACGAATGTAAGGTTGCACTACTTAAGGCATCCAAAGGGATACTTCCAAACAATTTTATTGAGGGCATGGCTTGTGCCGGAGGTTGTGTCGGTGGTGCAGGATGTCTGACACACGGTGTGAGAAACAAAAATGAAGTTGACAGCTATGGAAGAGAATCGGACATAAAAACTATTACAGAGGCTAATCAGGCTGCTGAAAAATAAATATTTTAAATAAGGTCGTATCGGATAAGCTGATACGACCTTTGCATATTTTACGGACAAAATCATATTATGTTATATAAAACTATTCGGGGGACAAAAATGTATCATATCAGGCGGATGTTTACAAGACATATAGAAGAAAACCTTATTAAATATATTATGATGATTTCTGTATTTGCGGCAGGTATTTTGTCAGGCTTTTTCTTTTCACAAAATATTTCGGATAGCCTATCCCAGGTTATAAGGCAGGAAATTGGTACATTGATAAATGAGTTTTCCAATGGATATTTTGATAAATTTCAAATTTTACAGACGTCATTTATTAAAAATCTAAGGATTTTTTTATTTATATTTATAGGAGGCTTTTCTGCTTTTTTGCTTCCGCTGACATTTTCTGCTCTTTTAAGCTATGGCTTTTCTATAGGGTTTACAATCAGTTATTTGGCTGTCGGCTTTGGTGGTCAGGGTTTAGCCATCGCCGTTGTGTCGGTAATGCTTGGTTTTGTAATTAATATTCCTGCTTATATATCCCTTTCTGTAGTCGCGTTTAATAACTGCAGAAACAAAAAATACAGAGAGGGTAATTTTGCAGCATATATTTTAGTTTTTGCGATTTTGTTTTTAATATCACTGATTTCTGTTGTGGCAGATGCCTTTATAATTCCTATAATAATAACGCTAATTTGTAGTTGATTTACATACTAAATAACAAGATATAGTATGGGTGTAAAATATTGCCAAATTTCCAAAAAAATTTTAATTTTTTGTTAAAAAAAGTCTGTACAAATGAAGAAATATGTTGTAAAATGTAATTCCACGCAAATTTGCGTTTACATAAATCAAAGGAGAATCGATTATGGTAAATTTGTTAGATGATTTTTCATCTTATCTGGTATCTGACAAAAAGGTGGCAGCAAATACCTTGCAGTCATATATAAGGGATGTAAGACAGTATATGGATTATCTTAAAACATTGGGCATCATAAATTGCACCGAAGTAAGCCCTACTACATATCTTAATTATATGACATATCTTCAAAAACTTGGTAAGGCACCCACAAGTGTTTCCAGAGCAATAGCTTCTACAAGAAGTTTCTATAAATATTTGTGCAGTAAAAAAATGTGTGACATTAATCCGGTAGAAAAGGTACACACATTAAAAGTTGAAAGAAAGCTGCCCCAAATTCTTACAGGGGAGGAAATAGATTTGTTGCTTTCACAACCAAAGTGTGTGGATTTTAAGGGCAAACGAGATAAGGCTATGCTGGAGCTTTTGTATGCAACAGGAATACGTGTAACCGAGCTTATATCACTAAATATGGATGATATTAATCTTGATGTTGGTTACATAATATGCCGTGGGCAGACAAAGGAAAGGGTAATACCAATATATCCCCGTGCTGCGGAGGCACTCAGGGAATACATAACTCAGGAAAGAGTTCCTATGTCAGAGGATGAACCGGAGGCATTGTTTGTTAATACAAACGGAACTCGCCTTACAAGACAGGGTTTTTGGAAGATAATTAAAACATATAAGCAAAAGGCAAATATATGTAAGGAAATTACTCCCCATACCTTAAGGCATTCCTTTGCGGCACATCTTTTGGAAAACGGAGCAGATATAAAGTCCTTACAGGAAATGCTGGGACATGCCGATGTTTCCTCTACACAAATTTATACAAGCATCATCAAGAATAAGATTAAGGAAGTTTATAAAAACGCTCATCCTTTGGCAAGAGAATAGTTATATTGATGAAAATATACGCATACCTATTTATTAATTAATCCATTTGGAGGTATAATAATGAAAACAGGTATGCGTTTTCTCGTATTTATAATGATTTTTGCTCTGGAAACTACGGCTTTTGCAAACTTTCAGCCCACAAGCTCGCCGCGGAGCTATGTTTTGATGGATTATGATACCGGTACTGTTTTGGCAGAAAGCAACAGTGGGGAATCAGTGCCAATAGCCAGTGTTACAAAAATTATGACTATGCTACTTTGCATGGAGGCATTACAATCAGGTAAAATATCTATGGGCGATGTGGTTACTGCAAGTGAATACGCGTGCAGTATGGGCGGTTCCCAGATTTATCTGGAGCCAGGTGAACAGATGAGCGTAGAGGAACTGCTTAAGTCTGTTGCTGTAGGCTCTGCAAATGATGCAAGTGTTGTTCTTGCAGAGCATATTATGGGCAGCGAAATGACTTTTGTAGATGCCATGAATGAACGTGCCATATCCTTGGGCATGAATAACACTCATTTTGTAAACTGTAACGGACTGGATGAAGATAATCACTACAGCTCCGCTATGGATGTTGCCATTATGTCGAGAGAGCTTTTAAAGCACGACGCAATACATCCGTTTTTGTCTATATGGATGGATAGTGTCCGCAACGGAAAGTTTGGACTTACAAATACTAATAAGCTGATACGTTTTTATAATGGAGCAATAGGAATAAAAACCGGCTCTACCTCAAATGCAAAATACTGTCTTTCGTCGGCGGCTAAACGGGACGGTCTGATGTTGATTGGGGTGGTACTTGGTGCAGAAACTACCGCAGAAAGGTTTGAAACAGCAAAGGAGCTTTTGAATTACGGTTTTTCAAATTATAAGGTAGAAACCGTAGTTGAAGAGGGTGCGGCATTCGGCGATGTTGATATTATAAAAGGAAAGAATGACAAGGTGGGGATTGTAACTCAGTCTTCTTTTAAAAGACTTACAAATAAACAAGCGGGCAATAACGTGAAATCAGAGGTTATAATTAACAAGGGGATAAATGCGCCTGTAAGCAAGGGTCAGGTTGTTGGCAAAATAGAACTAACCGAAAATAACAAAAAAATAGGTGAAGTAAATCTTGTGGCCGACCAAAGCGTATTAAGGTTAAGTTTTGTTGATATTTTCGGTAGTATGCTGACAAAATGGATGTTAAAATAAAAATTTATAAAAAAGTATTGACATTATCAAATTGCGGTGATATACTATATAAAGTTGCGCTGTTACAGACGTTAATGTAATGGGTGAAACGGTAATAAATGTAACCGCAACAAAATAATGTCAAATTTTTTTAAAAAATTTTAAAAAAATGCTTGACAAACACTTTTGCGTTTGTTATAATAATCAAGCGCTTTGTGAGTGCATGAAGTTTGAAAAGTGAATAGCG
>JAZSKK010000014.1:0-1756 GCA_045534795.1 Clostridia bacterium
GTAAGCATTCTTATTGCATCCTGCTTGTCTTTAGGTTTTCCGAAAATTTCATTTTGATACGAAACTACGGTATCCGCCCCAATAACAATGCTGTTTTTATCGGTTTTCTTTGCAACGGATTTAGCCTTTTGTAATGATAAGGACATAACGATATCCTCAACATTTGCATTTGTATCAATTATTTCTTCACAGTCACTTACTTTTATTTCAAAGTTAAGCCCTAATACATCCATAAGACTTTTTCGTCTTGGGGATGCTGATGCTAAAATTATTTTCATATTTTAATATTCTTTCTTTTTTTGTATTTTTGTATAATTATTGTTGAACAAAATCCTGTAAAATATCCGCTTATTATTGATATAATCAACAAAAGAGGAAGATATTTGTAAATGTGGATATTTGAATACATCAATACTGCAACTGTAACCTGTGCAAAATTGTGTGCCATAGCACCGATTATAGCTGTACCCATATAGCTGAACTTGTCTGATTTTTTTATAATAATAACCATTAATATAAATGAAAGCAGACTGCCTGACAAACTGTATGGTAATTGCATTAAGCCTCCGTATAGTAGAGAAGATAACAGTGGTCTTAATGTGCACAATAAAAATGATGTTTTTACATCAAATAAATTAATACATAAAATTGTCACAATATTAGCAAAACCTAATTTTCCTCCTGGAATACCTGCAATAACAGGCAAGGAGCTTTCAAAGATTTGCATAACAATTCCCATTGAAAGCAAAAGTGCTATTAATGTCAGTTTTTTTGTTTTCATATATACTCCTAATAGGACACGGCATCAATGTTGTCTTTACCTGTAATATGTACTGTCAGCTTGTGGGGCAAACATACCAATACCTGATTTGGCTTGTTTATTGCACCGGATTTTAGTTCAATTTTATCCTTACAATCAGTATCAATACATTTTATGCTGTTGTTTTCGTATAAAAACTTATTGTAACCGTATTCGGTATTAATTTCAATTATTTCACCATTTTTCAATTCTGCAAAGGAATAGGAAGAGTGTAACTTTCCATTAACTGTAATTTCAAATCCTGTTGCAGTGTTTGGATTATAAACGGAAGATAAAATAATAATTGAAATAGATATTAAAAATACAGATATAATCAGTATAATATCAGCTTTAGTTGGTTTATTTACCGGTTGAGCCAAATCCACCCTCACCTCTGTCTGTTGATGGTAATTCATCAACAACTTTAATTTCAGGAATACAAACAGGTGTAATAACAAGCTGTGCAACTCTGTCACCGGGTGCTACTACAAAGTCTTTGTCTGACAAGTTTGCAAGGGATACTTTGATTTCACCTCTGTAATCGCTGTCTATTACTCCTACAGAATTTGAAAGTGTTACACCTTTTTTAAAGCCTAATGAGCTGCGTACATACACAAGTGCCACATATTCATTTGACGGCAATGCAATGGATATACCTGTTGGTATAATCTGGTGTTTCCCCGCAGGAATAGTTATAGCCTCGTCAATACATGCGGCAAGGTCCATCCCTGCTGCACCTGTGCTTGCATAAAATGGTGCAGGTATTGAATTGCCTATTTTATCTGATTCAAATTTGATTTTAAGTTCCATAATTTTAAACTCCTTTATAAAATTTACCTCTTGTAAATTCTGAATTTATAGATGTGCCATTTTTATATGCGTTATATATTTTTAAACATTCTTCAGCATTTTCATTAACAAAATTTAGTCTTCCGTAACTGATTCCGGTATTTTTTA
>JAZSKK010000214.1:0-5458 GCA_045534795.1 Clostridia bacterium
CCATACCAGATTCACCCGGCAGGCTGTAGGAATTAATATTTTCACTATTCATACCAATCATCCTAATCATTTGAGATATAATATCAACACAACCGTAATTTGTGCGAAGATCCCCCTCCAGCACCTTGAAAACCGCCGGAACCTTTGTTATATATTTAAAGTTTAATTTTTGCTTCACCAATTCCTGAAGAAAATATCTTTGAGTTTCAATACGTCCAAGGTCTGCATTGGCATAACCGCTGCGAAAACGGACGAAACCCTGTGCCTCTTCACCATTAAGGTGCCGATATCCTGCAGGCAATTCAATGTGCAAATCCTGAACAGGGTCGTGATAGTACATACCTCCCTTGCCTAAATCAGGCACTTCTATGTCAACACCGCCAAGCTCATCAATAGCATTACTGAATCCGTCAAAATTTATAATTCCTACATAATGTATATCTACACCCGTTATGTCCTTAACGGTATCCAAGGTCAACTGTCCACTTTCATCATAACTGAACAGATGTGTAATTTTATCCCAACCACCCTTATATTTAACACGTGTATCACGAGGAATGGAAACAAGTGATATTTCCTTACTTTCAAGATTCATCGATGCCAGCAAAATTGTGTCCGACCTTGTTTCACTACCATCTACACCGATTGCAAGAATATTGACCACATTGTTGTAATCCTGTTCCAGGCCGTCCAGTTCCAGAGAACCGAATATACCTGAAAGTGAAGACCATACAAACCAATATCCTATAAAACCTATTAATATAAAAAATGCCAATATTCCGCACAATGTGCCGAAATACACTTTTTTATTCATAAAAACACCTCTTATTTATAAAGAAAACGTACAAGAACAATTATATATTTTATATATTACTTTGTCAACAATTTATATATAGTTTTCTATCATTATAAAAAAATAATGGCAGACAAAAATGTCTGCCATCGTTTGTTATTTATTTTAGAAAATCTTCAAGTCTGTCAAGGCCTTTTACAATATTTTCCATACTTGTTGCATAAGACCATCTTACATAGCCCTCTGCACCGAAGCCTGAACCAGGTACAAGTGCAACAAGGCTCTTTTCAAGCAATGCTTCACAAAAATCATCAGAGCTATTGATAACTCTGCCGCCAAATTCCCTTCCAAAAAGTTCCTTTATATTCATCATTACATAAAAGGCACCTTCAGGCTTTTTACAGGAAACGCCATTTATACTGTTGATACGTTCCACCATATAATTACGTCTTTCCTCGAACACCTTTCTCATTTCCTCAACAGCATCTTGGTCGCCATTATATGCTCCCAAAGCCGCCGCCTGTGAAATAGAGCTTGGGTTAGATGCCGCGTGGCTCTGCATATTGGACATAACCTTTGTTACTTCTGCATTTGCAGCGGTAAAACCAATTCTCCATCCCGTCATAGCATAGCTTTTGGAAACACCGTTTACTATAATAGTACGTTCTTTTATTTCTTCATTAAATGAAGCAATGCTTACGTGGTTTTTGCCGTCGTAAATAAGCTTTTCATAAATTTCATCAGCTACAACAAACATATCGTTTTCTACAACAATTTCCGCAATTTTACGAAGTTCATCTTCTTCATAAAGCATACCTGTCGGATTACTTGGACTATTTAAAACCAACGCCTTTGTTTTAGGAGTAATTGCATCCTTAAGCTGCTGCGCAGTAAATTTGAAACAATCTTCTTCCCTTGTTTCGATAATAACAGGAACACCGTCTGCCATTTTTATCATTTCTGTATAGCTTACCCAATAAGGTGCAGGAACAATTATTTCATCACCAGGGTTAATAATTGCATCAAATGTATTCATCAACGAATGCTTTGCACCATTGGATACAACGATATTAGCCGGTGTATAGTCAAGACCGTTATCTCTCTTTAATTTTTCACAAATAGCCTTTTTAAGCTCCAACGTGCCGGACGCCGGAGTATATTTTGTCTGACCTTCCTGAATTGCCTTGATAGCCATTTCCTTTATATTATCAGGTGTATCAAAATCAGGCTCACCACAACCAAATCCAATTACGTCAATGCCTTCTGCCTTCATGGCTTTGAACTTTGCATCTATTGCCAAAGTAGGTGAAGCACTTACCTGTAACGCTTTTTTAGATAAAACCATTATTATTTTCCCCTTTTATAAATCATCTTATACTATAATATACCACTTTTTTAAAAAATGCAACATAAAAAAGAAAATTTTTCAAAAAATATATAAAATAACCATTAAAATTGCTGTTTTTTACATAATTTTTGAAAAATTTGTTAACCAACCAAGCAAAAATGCTTATATATAGTATGCCTAAAAAGCATTTTCAATATGCTCGATTTTTTCTTTTTTAAATTTTTTACCGACCATATAGCCGTTTACAACTACCACGTCAAATCTTGCAGGAGAGTCATTGTGATTCATAAGATAAATCTGTGCAGCTCTTGTCATCCTTTGTTGTTTGACATAATTTACAGCCTCAAGTCCGCCGCCGTAGTCATCGGTACTACGTGTTTTAACCTCCACAAAGACTATAAAGCCGTCTTTTTTTGTAATTATATCTATTTCCCCTCCGTGGACATTGAAATTTCTTTCTAATATTATATGCCCTTTTTTCTTAAGAAATTTCACGGCCGTTTCCTCGCCTATGTTTCCGATAACTTTTTTGTATTTTTCCATGGCTATTCTCCAAGCTTTAAATTGAAGGACCTCCTATGTACATCCGATGCTCCGTATTTTTTCAATGCATCATAATGGTCCTTGGTGGGGTACCCTTTATGCTTTTTAAAATTATATTCAGGATATTTTTCATCAAGCTCCATCATATATCTGTCTCTTGTAACCTTTGCAAGAATTGACGCCGCCGCTATGGATATACTTTTACTGTCTCCCTTTACTACACATTCGTGCGGAAGCTCCATACCCTTTATTCTGTTGCCGTCAATAAGTACATAGTCAGGCTTTACAGAAAGTCCATCTACTGCATCACACATACCCTTAAATGTTGCATTTAAAATATTAAGTCTGTCAATTTCCTCATGAGAAACCAACACTATGCTGTATGCAACGGCAAATTCCTTTATCTGGTCATAAAGCCTATCCTTAACCTTGTCTGTGAGCTTTTTTGAATCATTTATTTTTTCAAGGTAAGCATCCTCCGGCAAAATCACCGCAGCTACGCACACAGGTCCTGCCAATGGACCTCTGCCTGCTTCGTCAACGCCTGCTATAAGATTATACCCCTGTGCCTTTTTTTCGTGTTCTATTGTCCACATTTCATTTACGCGTTGTATATCATTCATAATTATTTTTCCTTTACATCATCAGGTGTTTCTAAAATAATTTTCCCTAATTTGCAAGCACGAAATTCATCAAGCAATATCCGTGCTGCACGGTCATAATCCACATCTCCGCCTGATATAAGGCATCCTCTCTTTTTACCAATATCAAACAGGATTTCGTGCCCTAAAAGACCATCAACAGAATCAAGCTTATATTTTTCACACAATGTCTGTGGTGCTTTTTTTGCCAATAGTGCACAAAGCTCACACGCCACCTCTGCCACGTCATAAACCTCATCTCGTATAGCACCTGTAAAGGCCAGATTTCTTCCCACAAATTCGTCCTCAAATTTTGGCCACAAAATACCGGGAGTGTCCAAAAGCTCATAGCCTCCGCTTATTCTTATCCACTGCTTGGACGTTGTAACACCAGGGCGGTCACCTGTTTTTGCACCTGCCCTGCCGCTTAGCTTATTAATAAAAGATGATTTACCAACATTGGGAATACCCACAACCATCATCCTTGGGTCGCGGTTTTTCATTCCCTTTTCGGTATCACGCTTTATTTTATCCTTAAGGACATTTTTAATTTCATTCTTCAACGCACCTATTCCCGTTCCCTTTATACTATCAACAGGAACAGCAGTAATGCCCTGACTTTTGTAAAATGCAATCCATTCCTTAAGCATAGTTTCATCTGCCATATCACATTTATTAAGGGCAATAACTCTTGGCTTGTTGCCTAAAATTTCATTTAGAATGGGATTTGTGGAAGAATAAGGAATACGTGCATCCTTAAGCTCTACAACCACATCAACCAATTTTAAATTTTCCGATATGAGCCTTCTGGTCTTTGCCATGTGGCCCGGAAACCATTGTATATTCATAAAATACCATCCCTAACTTACTTTAAAATACCGAATTTGTTAAAAGGCCATATCCTTAATGTAGCTTTACCCATAATATCATCTTCATGCACACATCCGTAATATATTGGTTTTTCTACAATTTTACCTGTTTCCTCATCAAATGCGGAATAATAGTAATCGTTTTCTTCAGCATCTTCCTTAATGCTTGAAACATCAAGACTGCGGCCGTCATGGCTTTGCTGACGGTTATCACCCATTACAAAAACACAATCTTCAGGCACTGTTATAGGAAAACGGACATCGCCGTTATTATTTGTAGCATTTTTAATATAATCTTCCTCATAAACCTCGCCGTCAACATATACTGTGCCAGTCCTGAAGTTGATGTCAACCGTCTGCCCCTCTGTTGCTATAACACGCTTGATATAAGGCTCGTTAGGATGCCAGTCAGGTCTGAAAACCACGATATCACCCTGCTTAGGCGTATAGTTAAGCTTAACCACAACCAATCTGTCACCTGTATGCATTGTACTTTCCATAGACGGGCCGCTTACCTGTACCAGAGTGAACAGGAATGTACGTATTATAGTTGCAAGTATAACAGCTACGACTATAGCAACAAACCATTCACGTACTTCCTTTTTCCAATTAAAAGCCTTGGGCTCCTCAGTCGTAATCTCCTCATTAGTTTGCTGTATATCTTCAAATTCATTTTTGTCAATATTTTCAAAATTGTTTTCCATAACCAATCAACCCTTCCTTTATGTATATATGATTTTTATATTTTAACATAAAAAAATATATTTTACCATATAAATGCAAAATTTTTTAAAATTAAAAAGGCGTGGTGGAAGCAAATGCTGCAACTACGCCAATTCAATTTCGTATTAAAGTCTTTCTTTAACCTTTGCTGCCTTACCAACTCTATCACGTAGATAGTATAGTTTAGCACGACGAACTTTACCCTTACGAACGACATCAATGTGGTCAATGTTAGGAGAATTAACAAGGAATGTTTTTTCTACACCAACGCCATATGATACTCTGCGTACTGTGAAAGTTTCAGAAATACCACCATGCTTTTTAGCAATGATTGTACCTTCAAACATCTGAATTCTTTCTCTTGTACCTTCTTTTACCTTGATGTGCACATGTACTGTGTCACCAATGTTTAACTGTGGTAAGTCTGTACGAATTTGTTCCTTACCGATTTCGTGTAAGATATTCATTATATATCTTCCTTTCTTCATAGACATTCATGCATATTTATATATACAGAGGACTATCCGTTTTAAACCGCATT
>JAZSKK010000241.1:0-3443 GCA_045534795.1 Clostridia bacterium
ATGTGATAAATTCAGAGGGGTGATAGATTGAAAACAGTATATCTATATACAGACGGCGCTTGCAGCGGCAATCCTGGTCCCGGAGGATACGGTGCCATATTAAAATATGGCAAATATGAAAAGGAAACTTGCGGTGGCGAGCCTGAAACAACCAACAACAGAATGGAGCTTTTGGGTGTTATAAAAGGGTTGGAGGCGTTAAACGAGCCATGCCACGTTATACTGACAAGCGACTCTAAATATGTAATAGACGCCCTTGAACAGGGTTGGGCAATAAAGTGGAAGCAAAACGGCTGGATGCGCAACAAAAAGGAAAAAGCATTAAACCCCGACCTGTGGGAAAAATTATTACAGCTTGCATCTTACCACAAAATGGAATATAATTGGGTTAAAGGCCATGCAGGTCATCCGGAAAATGAACGATGCGACAAAATGGCTGTTGATGCATATCAGAAGTTTATTAAATAAGTATGAAAGGACTTAATTTTATGAAAAAAGCATATACTATGGAGATTGCAGGATTAAAAAGAGACCTCCCATTATTTCCCGTAAACGAAAATTTGTATATAGCGGCATTTATAATGTTTGGCGATGTGGAAATAACAAAGGCGTGTGCAACGGAGCTTTTGAAAAAAGCACCCGAATATGACATTATGATTACTGCGGAAAGCAAAAGTATTCCCCTTACATATGAAATGGCACGTCAATCGGGGCAAAATAACTATATTATAGCAAGAAAAGGGCCAAAGGTTTATATGGAGGATATTATTACCACAAGCGTGGACTCCATAACTACTGCTCACACACAGACATTGTGTATAGGAAAAAGTGAAACCGAGCTTATGACAGGCAAACGTGTGCTGATAGTTGATGACGTTATAAGCACTGGAGAATCCCTTGCGGCACTTGAAGAGCTTGTTGAAAAGGCAGGCGGTATAATTGCAGGTAAAATGGCAGTGCTTGCCGAAGGTGATGCAATAAAAAGGGAGGACATTACTGTTTTAGCTCCTCTTCCATTATTTAATGCAAACGGAGAGGCTATTTAAAATGTCCAACAAATGCTGTGAATATTGTGCCAACTTCTTTTATGACGAGGAATATGAATGTTACGTGTGTGACGTTAATCTTGACGAAGACGAAATGGCAAGGTTTATGACAAGCACCCTGAAGGATTGCCCATATTTCCGCGACGGAGATGAATATAAAATAGTAAGAAAGCAAAATTAAAAGAGGCTTATCAGCCTCTTTTTTATTTTGAATTAATATTATTAAGCACCTCAAACAAGTCCGCCACCGTATCTATTTCATAATCACATCTTAAAACATCCTCAAACTGCCATTCATAGGTTTTTACCCATACCGGGATGTACCCTGCACGGCGTGATGCATCCACGTCATTTACAGGATGGTCACCTACATACAAAAGATTTTCAGGCGGTACACCAAGTTTTTCTGCCATTATCTGAAACGGCATAGTATCAGGCTTTTTTGTATTAAAATCACCACATATTATAATTTCGTCAAAATTATTTTCTATACCCAATAATTTAAGCTTGGCATACTGAACATTATGACTGCCATTAGATATAAGCCCAAGCTTGTAGCCTGCTTTTTTTATTTCCTCCAATACAGTGTATGTAAAGGGGTAGGGAACTGCTGCCTGTGTAAAGGCCTCAAGAATAATTTCCGTATATTCCTGTGCACTCATAGGCGTGCGAAAAAAACCGCTTTTATTAAGATATTCGCAAACCCTTGAAAATCCAAATGCATTAAATTCCTTATCCGAATATATCTGTGCAACAGCCACATCCTCTATTTGCAACCCAGGTGCGAGATAATCTTTATATTTTTCATATAAAAATGGTGAAATTTCCGTAATTGTTGCATATCTGTCAAACAAGGTATGGTCGAGGTCAAAGACTACTCCTTTAATCATAACAAACCTCCAAATAACATTTGATTTATTCTAACACATTTTGACAAACAAGTAAATAGCTGATAAAATTAACTTGATGAGGTGAATTTGTGAAAAAGCTTGAAATTAAGATAAATAGTCAACTGAATAACCAAACAATAAAACATCTTTTATTCAATCACCTTGAACTGTCTGACAAATTGGTTACTGACCTGAAAAAGGGTGAATTTATCAAGCTGAATGGCAAAAGCTGTACCGTACGAAACGGGATAAAAATCGGTGATGTTGTTGAAATAACCATACCTGAAACGGAAACAAGTAACATTATAGCCGTAAAAGGTGAAATGGATATTTTATTTGAAGACGAGGATATTATTGCAATAAACAAACCTGCAAATATGCCTACCCATCCTACAAAGTACCACATTGACGATACTTTAGCAAACCTTGTGTGCGGTTATCTGGGCAGTGACTTTGTTTTCCGTGCTGTAAACAGGCTGGACAAAGACACAACAGGCATTGTGCTGATTGCAAAAAACAGATATTCTGCAGAAATATTGAACAGACAAATACGAAACAATCTGATAAAAAAGGAATATTGTGCTATTTGCTGCGGAATTATTGACAAAGAAAACACCATAGAGGCAAATATTAAAAAGGAAACTGACTGCGGTATAAAAAGAATTGTATCTATAGATGGGCAATATGCAAAAACCAGGTATGTACCGATAAAATCCGAAAAGGGCAATACCCTTGTAAAGCTATATCCTGAAACAGGACGCACCCATCAGTTGAGAGTGCATATGAACCACATCGGTCATCCGCTGTATGGTGATTTTTTATACGGAAGTGAAACAGAGGGCTTAAGAACAATGCTACATTGTGAGGCATTGCATTTTGTGCATCCGTCAACGAATAAGCAGGTGTGCATAAAAGCACCCCTGCCCAATGATTTTTTTATAAAATTAATCTAATCTCCAATCAATACCTGAACTTCCTATGCTGTTTAATATTTCATTTGTCTTTGAAAAGTGCTTGCAACCAAAAAAACCATTGTATGCACTCAGCGGACTTGGATGAACCGTTTCAAGTATAAAGTGGTTAGGATTTGTAATAAGTTTTTTCTTTGCCCTTGCAGGGCTTCCCCAAAGCAGAAAAACTATGGGCTTTTCACGTTCATTCAAAAGCTCAATTATCCTGTCCGTAAAAATTTCCCACCCCATACCTCGATGACTGTTTGCAAGACCTTTTCGTACAGTAAGTACAGTATTGAGAAGCAAAACCCCTTGTTTTGCCCATGCAGTAAGTTCGCCGTGATTAGGTTCAGGTATTCCAAGGTCAGAATTAAGCTCTTTAAACATATTTTTAAGGGACGGCGGCGGAACAACGCCCCTTTGTACAGAAAAGCAAAGCCCGTGTGCCTGACCGTCACCGTGATATGGGTCCTGCCCCAATATCACCGCCTTGACATCCTCGTATGCAGTATATTTAAGTGCATTAAATATATTGTCCATAGCTGGAAAAATCG
>JAZSKK010000048.1:0-1829 GCA_045534795.1 Clostridia bacterium
CCTCCCTCAGGACTACCTGATGAGAGTAGAAATATCATATACGCGTGATATGGTTTTGGTATATATCCCAAAACATTAAAGCAGCGGAATACATAAATTATTCAATATAAAATAATGGTACTTTTGTAGTTCAATTATAAAATTGCTACCAAAGTACCATTTTAATTTTATTAAAATATTTTATTGTTATTTATAGTTGCACCAACAAGCTTGTCACCTTCGTAATTAAGCACAAGCTCAAAAAAATTTGTATCCGTGCGGATTAACCCCAAAAAAATCTTATCTCCCTCCCACATTGGCAGGTTAAACATTTCATCTCGGTCTATCCACTCTAAAACACCCTCATTACATTCAGTCAACTCACCAACATAACCATCGGCGGTGTAAAGGTGCATTTTTTCATCCTCGTACTTATCAGATTTAAAATACACAATACCCCTGTACTGATAGGAAGTAAGTGTAAGTCCTGTTTCTTCATTGACCTCCCGAAGTACACATTCCTCTATACCCTCACCATCTTCAACTCTGCCTCCGATGCCAATCCATTTGCCCTTGTTGACATCTTCTTCTTTTTTTATACGATGGAGCATAAGATATTTATTGTTGTTTTGAATGTAACAAAGTGTAGTTTCCTTCATATTATTAATCTCTCTTTGTCAAATCTTCAGGTCTTTCACCTTTTCCAAAATGATACAAAATAGCCTCTACTGTTCTGCGTGACGCTTCGCCGTCACCATAAGGGTTAACTGCATGAGCCATGCTGTTATACTCGTTTTCATCTGTCAACAGCTTTTTAGCCATATTGTATATAACCTCTTCATTAACACCAGCAACCTTTACAGTGCCTGCCTCAACAGCCTCAGGGCGTTCTGTTTCATTTCTTAAAACCAAAACAGGCTTGCCAAGTGACGGAGCTTCCTCCTGCAAACCGCCTGAATCTGTCATAATCATAAAACTGCGGTCCATAGCATTATGCATATCACGTACGTCAATAGGGTCAATTAAGTGTACTCTGTCCATACCTGCAAGATATTTATTTACAGTTTCCCTTACTGCCGGGTTAAGATGTACAGGATAAACCAACTGAACATCTTCAAATTCAGAAACAATTCTTTTAAGTGCACGACAGATATTTTCCAAAGGCTCACCTAAATTTTCACGTCTGTGAGCAGTTACAAGTATAACCCTCTTTGAAAAATCAACATCATCCATACCGGCACAAAGCTTGTATTCCTTGCTTACAGTAGTTTTTAGTGCATCAATAACAGTATTTCCTGTAATGTAAATATCCTTATCCTCAATGCCTTCTTTAATAAGATTATTTCTGTTTGAAATTGTAGGCGAAAAATGTAAATCAGCAATTCTGCCTGTCAGACATCTGTTCATTTCCTCAGGGAAAGGTGAATATTTGTCGTCTGTACGAAGACCTGCCTCAACATGACCTACAGGGATTTGATTATAAAAAGCTGCCAATGCACCAACAAATGTTGTTGATGTATCACCGTGTACCAATACTATATCAGGCTTTGCTTCCTTTAAAACCCCGTCAAGACCCTGCAACACATTTGTTGTTATGCTGAGAAGAGTCTGTCTTTCCTTCATAATATCAAGGTCATAATCGGGCTTAATGTCAAAAATTGCCAACACCTGGTCAAGCATTTGTCTGTGTTGTGCTGTAACACACACAATTGATTCAATGTTTGGATTCTTTTCAAGTTCAATTGCAAGTGGTGCCATTTTTATTGCCTCAGGACGTGTTCCGAAAACCGTCATTACCTTAATTTTCTTCATTTTCATTGCTCCCCTCTGCATTTTTTCCTATTTTGTGG
>JAZSKK010000170.1:0-4336 GCA_045534795.1 Clostridia bacterium
GTCACATCTTATGGTGAAGAAACTTTATTAACAAACTATATTCCTCTTTTTTAATCACAATAATTATACTACAACAGAAAATATTGACACCACACCTGACGAAAATATCCGTCAATTACAACGAGAACTGAATGAGTCGGGATATACTGATAAATTCGAGCAACCACTAAAGAAAGACAGGGTATATGCAGGATAGACTGCTTATGCGGATGATAGACGTAGGGCGGATAATCCTATTACAAATAACAGCAGATACAAAACTGCTACTATAAACGGCAAGGAATATCAAATAGAACACCTGATAGCAACAAAGGATGACTTGCAACAAAAAATGTGGGGTAATTCAGGAGTTAAGTTGGCATCGACAAATTATAATGCACAGTTGACAAATTATAAAAATAAAACATTAAATAATAGTAATTCAAATAATTTTGATTACAACACAAGATTATCATTTAATCAAACTTATGATAAAAAGGTTGAAATTCTTCAAAACAGATTAGTAGAACTCGGTTATCTTGATATGTCTGCTGGTTGGAATTCCAAACTAGGCGACTTAGCTATCAAGTGCCAAGGAAAGATGCTTTTTGGTGGTATTTATTTAAATAGGGATAAACATTTACCATCATCACCAAACAGAATATGGTATGAGGCAGATATTAATTACAATAACGGATATCGCGGAACAGAAAGAATACTATTTTCAAACGATGGGCTAATTTTTGTTACTTATGACCATTACGAAACATTTATCGAAATTAAATAGGAGGTATAATTATTATGAATACATATAAAAATCAAGACCCAAATGCATTTAAGCCCATTACCGAAAATCCTATAGTTCTTGACTTTACAAGTTGTCAATATTTAGGTGAAATTCATCAGGTTTTAAAGAAAAAATTTGGTCTGCCTGAATACTACGGAGAAAACTGGGATGCTCTTTGGGATTGTTTGCGTTATTTGTGGATAGACGGAGAAGAAGTTTTTGTCAAAATTTATGGCTATTTCTCTCTTGAAAAATCTTTGCAATATTATTGTGTTGCAATGTTGAATATTTTTGACCATGTTAACAGTGAAACACCTAATGTGGTATTTGAAAACATTTCTTAATCAACACAATTCTTTTACAAATATTGTTGAGTGGCAGAGGTCTCTCTCCGCCATAAAAAACAACCTTGTATTTACTGCTAAATCCAGTATTTACAAGGCTTTTTTATTATTTTGCTACTAATCATTAATAATCAATTATAAGCAAAATAGTGTAGTCAAAATTTCCGAGTATTATATTTTATCCATTTATTTAATTATTCTTCAAGCATTTTAATAAGTTTTGATAATACTGGTTCAAATTTTGCTCCATACCAATGATTTTCTTCCTCTGCAGTAGATTTAATACATTCTACTGTATAATCTGCAGCAATCTTTGCCGCATTGTATGGATTTTTTCCTCTTACTAATGCTCCCACAAAGGCAGATGCGTAAATATCACCTGTACCGTGACAGCTGTTTGGCAGAAATGCGTGCTGGTAGTATGAATATTGTCCGTTTTCAAATATCACAACACCTGTTTTCCCTTCCTCGTAGGAAACACCAGTAAGTATTACGTTTTTACAACCCAATGCACATAGCTTTTCAATCAGTTTGTCTATATACGCCTTATCATAGTCTGTTTTATATTCCATATCTGTTAAAAAGCTTGCTTCCGTAATATTGGGAACAAGATAGTCCGCCTTTGAACACAACCCTTTCATTGATTGAACAAATTCTGCATCAAATCCAGGATAAAGGCTACCGTTATCAGCCATTGCAGGGTCCACAATTTTGATACAGTTTTCTGTACCTACGCTATCGAAAATATCTGCAACGTATTCAATTTGCTTTGTACTGCCTAAATATCCGGTATATATAGCATCAAACTTGATATTTTCCTTTTCCCAATGTTTTTTTATTGCAGGCATATCCTCCGTAAGGTCACGGAAGGTATATCCGGAAAAGCCTGCCGTATGTGTAGAAAGTACCGCAGACGGCAACACACACGTTTCAATTCCGCATGCTGAAATTATAGGTAATGCAACGGTCAGCGAGCATTGACCGACGCAAGAAATATCCTGTATTGTAAGCAATTTTTTGTAATCCATTTTTATTTCCCCTTTACAATCCTTATTATAAGTATTATAATTTAGATGTGATATTAATAAAATAATCAAAAAAGGAGAATTTTATATAACCAGATGAAAGAAAAAAAGTATCTTGCAATTTATAAAAGTATAAAAAATAAAATTTTACATGGTGAATATAAATCAGGAGAAAAATTACCCTCAAAACGTGTTGCTGCGGATAAAAACGGGTGTAGTGTTATAACTGTGGAAGCTGCCTATGGAATGCTGGCAGATGAGGGGTATATTGCCCCAAAGGAACGCAGTGGATATTATGTATGTAAAATTGATGCTCTTTTTACGGAAAATAAAGCGGTGGAGAATTTACCCTTTACATATTTGGAGGAAAGCCTGCCGAATCAGAATTTGTATGATTTTGAATATTCCCTATGGTTTAAAACTATACGTAAGGTTTTGGCGGAAAAAGGTGAACAATTATTTGTAAAATCCCCCAATATGGGATGTGCGGTGCTTCGTAATGCTATTGCGGACTATCTTTTACGTTACAGGGGTATGTATGCTGAACCCCAGCGTATTATTATAGGGTCCGGTGCGGAGCAGTTGTATGAAACTGCGGTAAAGGTTTTGGGCAGGGAAAAAATTTATGGTATTGAAGATCCATCATATTCACGCATTGAGGCAGTTTATGTATCAGAGGGCGTAAAGATAAAAAAGCTTAAAATGGGTAATGATGGTATTGAAAGTGATGCACTAAAAAACAGCAACATTGATGTTTTGCACGTTACACCATTTTGCAGTTATCCTACAGGGGTTACTACATCTGTGCTAAAACGATATGAATATTTAAGGTGGGCTGAGGGAGGAAAATATATAGTTGAGGATGATTTTAACAGTGAATTTTTTATTCCCGGGCAGCCTGTGGAATCACTTTATTCCCTTGACAATAACAAGTCTGTAATATACATTAATACTTTTTCTAAAAGCCTGTCCCCCTCTATGCGTATGGGATATATGATTTTGCCTGAAAAGCTTATTGAATTATATAAGGAAAAGCTGGGGGGATTTTCCTGCTCTGTACCTGTTTTAGACCAGTATATTCTTGCAGAATATATATCCAGCGGAAACTTTGAAAGACATCTTAACAGAATACGAAGAAAGGGAAGAATATAGGTTAATTTTCCGAACAAAAAAGGATAAGTGATATGTTTTTCGTCCACACATAAATACAAGGGCTGTAGCAAAATAATTTTGCTACAGCCCCTTTATTCATTCTAACTTTTAAGTGCCTTTGAAAAAATACCTTAATGTACCTATTATCTGTTTATGATATTTCCAATCAAAACTCCGCCGAAGGCAACACCAGCACCAATAGCAGCTATAACAAGTCTGCCAATAGCCAACGCAATATCTACACCGCCAGAACCAAAAAATGCATCATAGGCACTGCAGATACCCCAAAATGCCATTGCAAAACCTATAATAAAAGCTAAAAATTTTATTAATGAACTAATTTTTTCCCTCATATGTATATCCTCCAACAAATGTTTATAAATACATTATATATAAAACACATAAATTTGTCAACAAAAACTAAGCCTGCTTAGCAAAATAATATCCTACACCGCGTCTTGTGACCACAAACTTTGGATTAGATGGGTCATCTTCAATTTTTTCCCTCAGACGACGTACGGTAACGTCAACGGTACGGACATCTCCATAATATTCATAGCCCCATACTTTTTCAAGCAAAGCTTCTCTTGAATATATTTTTTCGGGTTGTAATGACAAAAACTTTAATAATTCAAACTCACGGAGAGTAAGATCAATAATTTTATCGTCCTTTCTCACTTCATATTTATCGATATTAATAGTAAGTGAGCCGTGTTTCATACTTGTTGTGTCAGCATTCACACTAAGATATGTAAAATCCTGGCTGCCACGTCTTAGATTTGCCTGAACTCTCGCCATAAGCTCTCTTATGGAAAAAGGCTTTGTTATGTAGTCGTCGGCACCGAGTGCAAGACCCAATACCTTGTCGACCTCTTCCTCACGTGCCGTAATCATCAATATAGGTGTGGAAATACGCTCCCTAAGCTTGCGACATACTGTAAAACCATCCATTTTAGGAAGCATTACATCCAGTAAAATTAAGTCAGGATTTTTTTCCAAGGCTAAATTAAGCGCAGTTTCTCCGTCATATGCCTCAAGAACATTATATC
>JAZSKK010000043.1:0-3108 GCA_045534795.1 Clostridia bacterium
CTCCTTGGCCCACAGAACGACATGGCTACGATCCGACTTGTAGGCATTGTAGGGCTTATTGCCGAGGTATTATTACCTGTTAAAAATTCAAATTCTGTAGTGGCAGTTGCACCTGCAAATCCCGGAACAAATATTCTGCCATAGCATCCTTTGGTTTTTAAATAGTTGAAAAAGCTGTAAGGGTTTTCACCTGTAAATCTTACGTTTGGCCAGCTTTGTATATCGGTAAACGCTTCGCACATTACGGCGATAACATTAGGTGCATCCTCACTAACTGTACTTTGTTCATATTGACCTAATATTTCATTTACTTTGTCCTTTGAATAACCATCAGGTTCCTGATATTTTGTTACGTTGGAATCGTTTATAAGAGAATACACAAGCCCTTTACTGGAAACTATTGTGGAATCGTGGAATATTCCCAGGTTTGAAAGCAACGTATCATAAATCCTTGTGTTACTGTAAATTGTATAATGAGTAACCAGGCCAAGAGCTATGGTAATTATTGCACCTGTTAACGATATAACAAGGTTTGGTCTTTTGTTTTTTATTTTTTTCAGTACAAACCAAAATGAAACCCCACAAAAAACTATTATAACCAGTATTATAATATCCATGGACAAATCATAGGTTTCAAGCATATTTTTTGCTTCCTTGCCCAAGGAAAAATCTGTAAACTTAAGCGGTTCATCCCTGAATTTTACCTTAAAGTGATTTACTATCAAAAGTAACGAAAGCAATATGTTTGTAATTACGTATGAAATTGATATTTTGCCTATTATGAAGTATAACAGGCACATAATAAGAAATATCGGTATAATGTTAAACAACAGTATCGGCCCGTATAGCTGAAGAATATTAAAGCTTTGCGATACCATCTGAAAAATAACAGTCCACACGGAAAGTACAAAAATCAGTATTAGTGACCTTGTAAGACTGAAATTTCCATTGTCATTAAACAGCAACCTGATACGTCCCGCTGTATTTTTTAAGAAATTCGTAAGTCTTTGCATTATAAACTCCTTATAGTTCGGTTGTTTTTAGAATTTCAAGAGGGTGTGATATTATTAAATCAGGATTAGCTCTTTGCAGTTCATTAATATCTCTAAATCCCCAAAGCACACCCACAGTGTATAGTCCTGCATTTTTTCCTGTTTCCATATCAGTAATGGTGTCACCGCAATAAACACAGTCGCTTTTTCTTACATCAAACTGCTTTATAACCTCCAAAACTGCGGTAGGGTCAGGCTTTATAGGACACCCCTCAACCTGACCTCGGCAAATATCAATTAAATCTCCAAAAATTTCATCACAAATCTTTTTTGTCGTAGGTTCAGGCTTGTTGGATACTATTGCAATATTGCAATTATTTTCCTTTAACTTTTTAAGCATTTCCATAATGCCTTCATACGGTTCAGTGAGGTAGGAAGAATCTTTGTCGTATGTATCACAATATTCAGGATACACCTTGTTGAAAAATGATTGGTCAGTGCCTACTTCATCAAGCATCCTTTTTACAAGATTTACAGCACCGTCACCAACAAGAATTTTATATCTTTCTTCAGGAATTGACGGAAGTCCGAATTTGTTTAAAGCCTTGTTTGCATAATAAGCGATAGTGGTAATTGAATTTACCAACGTTCCGTCAAAATCAAATATATATGTATTCATATATTTCTCCTCAAAAACCATAATTATATACCATACTATTTTACTACAAACAGGTGAAATAGTCAATGAATTTAGATAAAAATAACGTACTTTATAATAAATAATAAAAAAGTACTTGATTTTGATAAAAAAATGTGTTAAAATAAGCAAAGGTTAGGAATAGTTGTTGACAAGGAGTGGGTTATCCCACTCTTTGTTTATTGTTAAGACGCTTTGAAGGGAGGTTTTGACGATGATATTGTCTAAAGTAGAAAAGATTACTTATGATTTGGCTTTACCTGTTGTAAATGCCGAGGGTTATGAAATTTATGATGTAGAGTATGTAAAGGAAGGACCGCATTGGTTTTTAAGGGTGTTTATTGACCGTAATGAAGGCGTTAACATTGATGATTGCGAAACAATAAGCCGTGCTCTTAGTTCAATTATGGACGAAAAGGATTATGTCCAGACCAATTACTTTTTAGAGGTTTCTTCACCTGGTATTGAAAGAAGTCTGCGTCAGGAAGAACATTTTGAGGCGGCTCTTGGCGAAAAGGTGAGGATAAAGCTTTATAAGGACATTGACGGAGCAAAAGAAATAGAGGGAGAACTTTTATCAGCAGACAGCCTGATAATTACTGTGCAGACGTCAGATGCACAGGTTGAAATTGATAAGAAAAAAATTGCAAAAGCCAATATAATGTTTGAGTTTTAATAATTGGGAGGATTTTGGAAAAAATGAATGAAGATTTTATCACTTTGTTAGAAGAATTTGAAAAGGAAAAAGGTATCAGCCGTGAAATACTGATTGATGCACTTGAAACTGCTTTGGTTTCCGCATACAAAAGAAATTACGGTGCAAATCTTGATGTAAGGGTTGAAATTAACAGAACAAGCGGCGGAATGAATGTTTTTCTAAAAAAACACGTTGTTGATGAGGTTGAGGACGAGGATGTTCAGATTTCACTTGCAGAAGCAACAAAAATCGACCCTAAATATGAAGTGGGCGATATTGTTGAAATACCTACTGCACCTCGTACCTTCGGACGTATTGCTGCACAGACTGCAAGACAGGTAGTTACACAGCGTATCAGAGAAGCTGAAAGAGGAATGTTCTACAATCAGTTTGCAGATAAGGTTAATGATGTTGTGTCAGGTGTTGTACAAAGGGTTGAAAAGAAGAGCGTTATGCTAAGGGTTGGAAATTCCGATGCAATGCTTATGGCACAGGAACAGGTTGAGGCTGATAACTATACACCTGGCCAGAGATTAAAATTGTATGTTGTTGATGTACAGAGAATGTCAAAGGGGCCTCAGGTGGTTCTTTCAAGAACACATAGCGGATTGGTTAAAAAATTGTTTGAGCTTGAAGTTCCTGAAATTACAAGCGGGGTTGTTGAAGTAAAGGCAGTTGCCAGAGAAGCAGGCTCCAGAAGTAAAATTGCCGTATGGGCAAGT
>JAZSKK010000003.1:0-5404 GCA_045534795.1 Clostridia bacterium
ATCAAATATGATGAAAATGTATATTGATAATGGTGCTACAACACGCACTGATAAACAGGTTGCGGATTTAATGTATGATGTAATGACATCAGCCTATGGAAACCCCTCGTCATTACATTCAAAAGGTCTTGAATCTGAACATATAAACAAAGCTGCCAGAAGGATTATTGCTGATAAAATAAATGCGGATTTTAATGATATAATATTTACTGCAAGCGGTTCGGAATCTAACAATCTTGCTATTTTAGGTGCGGCAGATTTATTCAGATTCAAGGGTGAAATTATAACATCAAAAATTGAGCATAAATGCGTTCTTGAATGTATGAAGCGTCTTGAGGATGTTGGTTTTAAGGTACACTATCTTGATGTGGATGAAAATGGGATTGTAGATATTGACCAGCTTAAAAATTTAGTTAATCAAAAAACCCAGCTTGTTAGCATTATGCACGTTAATAATGAATGCGGAAGCATCCAGCCAATAAGGGAAATATATAATATTATAAAGGATAAAAATCCTGACACTTTATTTCATACGGATAATGTACAGGGCTTTTGTAAAATGGATTTATCCTGTGAATGCTGTGATATGATGAGTGTATCTGCACATAAAATACACGGCCCTAAGGGAATTGGTGCCTTGTATGTGAAAAAAGGAATTAGATTATCACCTGTAATATATGGAGGCGGACAGGAAAAAGGTCTGCGTGGCGGTACTGAAAATGTGCCTGCAATAGCAGGTTTTGGAAAAGCTGTTGAAATTTTTGAAAAAAATGATGATATATTACTTGAGATAAAGAAGCATATTATTAACAGAATTACAAATGAAGTGCCCAAAGTTTATGTTAATGGGGATGTTGAACGTTCATCACCATATATTTTAAATATTGCAATGATAGGCTTAAGGTCAGAAATTATACTTCATTCATTGGAACAAAGAGGAATATATGTTTCATCAGGTTCTGCCTGTTCCTCAAACAAACCCTCTCCAAGTCATGTTCTTACTGCAATGGGGTACAAGCCTGAAAGAGTAGATAGCAGTATTCGTATCAGCCTCAGCGTTGAAAATACAATGGAAGAGGCAGATGCATTCTGTGATGCCTTTGCAGATGTTGCACGAATTAATAAAAAGGTAAGGAGATTGTAATGGACAAAATAATTCTTTTAAAGTATGGTGAAATTATTTTGAAAGGTCTTAACAGACCAAAATTTGAAAAAATTCTTGTTGAAAATATTTCACAATATATAGATAAAACAAAAGTAAAGGTATGGAGAGCACAGGCTACAATTTACGTTGAACCTTTGACTGATGATGTGGATATGCAAAAGCTTGGTGAAAAATTATCAAAGGTTTTTGGTATTGTAGCAGTAGCTGTTGCTGATGTGGTGCCAAAGGATATTGATGCAATATGCCAAAAGGCGGCAGAGGTTGCGACAAGAACCAAGGGTAATACATTTAAAGTGGAGGCAAAAAGAGCAGATAAAAAATTCCCCTATAAATCCCCTGAAATCTGTATGCAGGCGGGCGGCTGCGTTCTGTCCAAAAACCATAATTTAAAGGTTGATGTTCATAATCCCGATTTTACAATAAATGTAGAAATTAGAGACTTTGCTGCTTATGTGTATGCCGAAAAAATACACGGTGTAGGTGGTATGCCCATTGGTACAAATGGTAAGGCTACATTGTTGCTTTCAGGCGGTATAGATAGCCCTGTTGCAGGGTATATGATTGCAAAACGCGGTGTACAGCTTAATGCAGTACATTTTTACAGTTACCCATATACAAGTGAAAGGGCAAAGGAAAAGGTGTTGGATTTGGCACAAATTCTTGCGGATTATTGCGGTGAAGTAAAGGTGCATATTGTACCATTTACGGAAATTCAGCTTGCTATTAACGACAAGTGTCCTGAAGAGCAGATGACAGTAATTATGCGTCGCATTATGATGCAGATTGCCGATAAAATAGCTTGTGAAACAGGCTCCTATGCCTTGATAACAGGTGAAAGTATAGGTCAGGTGGCATCACAGACAATTCAGGCATTGGCGGTTACAAATGCTGTTGTCAATATGCCTGTATTTAGACCGCTTATAGGTATGGATAAAGATGAAATTATACAGATTTCAAGAAAAATCGGTACATTTGAAACTTCAATATTGCCATACGAGGATTGTTGTACAGTATTTACACCAAAGCATCCTACAACAAAACCTAATATAGAACGCATTATGCAGAGTGAAAGTAAATTGGACATTGAAACAATGACAAAAACCGCACTTGAAAATACCGAGGTTGTAACTTTGAGCAGAAAGTAATTGTCCGTTTTATGACACAGTAATTTTTGTATTATAAAGGTGAGCTTTAAATGGATAAACTATTTGAACTATTAAAAAAATATAATCTTACAATTTCTACTGCAGAAAGCTGTACAGGTGGTATGATTGCATCTGCAATTACTGATGTGGGTGGTTCGTCAGAATTTTTTGGTACAGGTGTTGTAACCTATTCCAATGAGGCGAAAATGAAGCTTATTGATGTAAGTATGGAAACTCTTAAGCAATATGGTGCAGTAAGCGAGCAGACTGCCAGGGAAATGGCTGAGGGTGTATTAAAACTTGCTGACAGCGATATTTCCGTTTCGGTTACAGGAATTGCAGGCCCAACGGGAGGGACTGTTGAAAAGCCTGTAGGACTTGTGTACATCGGTGTGTCAGGAAGGTATGGAACTTATGCTTATAAGAACAATTTTAATGGCAACAGAGAGGATGTCCGCAGACAAACAGTTGACCGTGCTTTTGAACTTTTGTATGATTATATCTGCAAATTTTATAGTTGATTTTTTTGTCGATTTAAAGTATTATATTGTTAGTGAATTTTTTAAATTCAGAAAGGATGTTTATTATGGATGAGAATAAGAAAAAAGCCCTTGAGGTCACCTTTGCACAAATAGAAAAGCAGTTTGGTAAAGGCTCAATTATGAGGTTGGGTGAAAATACACATCTTGATGTTGAGGCTATATCTACAGGTTCACTTTCTCTGGACCTTGCATTGGGTATAGGTGGTATTCCAAAGGGCAGAATTATCGAAATATATGGTCCCGAATCCTCAGGTAAAACTACAGTTGCTTTGCACGTTGTTGCTGAGGTGCAGAAAAATGGTGGAGTTGCCGCATTTATTGATGCCGAGCATGCTTTGGACCCCAAATATTCCTCTGCATTAGGTGTTAATGTGGATGAACTTATAGTTTCACAGCCTGATACAGGCGAACAGGCACTTGATATTGCAGAGCATCTTGTACGCAGCGGTGCTGTTGATGTTATTGTGGTTGACTCTGTTGCTGCACTTGTTCCTAAACAGGAAATAGAGGGTGAAATGGGTGACCCTCACATGGGTCTTCAGGCAAGACTTATGTCACAGGCGTTGCGTAAACTAAGCGGTATTATCAATAAATCTAACTGTACTATGATTTTTATTAATCAGTTAAGACAAAAAATTGGCGTGGTTTATGGTAATCCTGAAACTACAACTGGTGGTAATGCACTTAAATTCTATGCATCAGTACGTATTGATATAAGAAGAGTTGAAACTTTAAAATCCGGTACTGAAATGATTGGTAACAGAACGCGTGCAAAAATTGTTAAAAACAAAGTTGCTCCGCCGTTTAAAACTGCCGAATTTGATATTATGTACGGCAAAGGTATTTCCAGAATAGGTGATATTTTGGATATTGGTGCAAATCTTGATATTGTAACAAAGGGCGGTTCATGGTATAGCTATAATGATACCAAAATCGGTCAGGGCAGGGATAATGCAAAGAATTTCTTGATTGAAAACCCTGAAATTGCAGAAGAAATTGAAATGAAAATCCGTGCCAAGGTTGCTAAGGATAACAGTCTGATTGAAACAGAAGTAAGTGACGATGAATAATTTCAGCAATGATTTTTTAAAATGTAAGGACTGTGCTTTTTACTATATTAATAAAAGACGCCATACAAAAAAGGAGCTTGTAGATAAGCTTGTAAAAAGAGAGTATGATGTTTCTGTTGCAAGGGAAGTTGCAGATTATCTTGAGGAAGCAAAATACATAGATGACGCAGATTATGCAAGGAGATTTATCCTTGACGCTGTCAGGCTAAAAAAGCATGGCCTTGTCAGAATTAAAAGAGATTTGACTGTTAAAGGTGTTGAAAGGTCTGTAATAGATGATGTTTTATATAATTTGAATATGGATACATCAGATATTCTTGCAGAACTTATAGAAACAAGGGCTGCTAATCTTGATTTGAAAGATGAAAAAAGTCTGAACAAATTAAAAGGATTTTTGTTAAGACGCGGGTTTAATTATGGCGATATAAACGGGGCTTTACACGAATATCGCAATAAAAAGGAGAATAACTAATTGAAAAAAGTTGCATTTGTATCTCTTGGTTGCCCTAAAAACCTTGTAGATACCGAATATATGCTTGGTGCTTTGGCTTCCGAAGGATATGAATTTACTGAGGATGAAAGCATAGCGGATATTATTGTAGTAAATACCTGTTGCTTTATTAATGATGCAAAGCAGGAATCTATTGACACAATAATTGACGTTGGACAATGGAAGGAAGGTGGCAATTGTAAAAGATTAATTGTTACCGGTTGTCTTGCACAAAGGTATAAGGATGAAATAATTAAGGAACTTCCTGAAGTAGATGCCGTTGTTGGTGTAGGTGATGTTGACGGTATTTTAAATGCTGTTAAATCAGATGATATAATAGTAGATTGTAATAAGGCATATTGTATCGAAAATAACTATTCCCGAATTGTTTCTACTCCCCCTTATGTTGCATATTTAAAGGTTGCAGATGGTTGTGATAACCATTGTACTTATTGCGTAATACCTTCAATCAGAGGTAAATTGCAGAGTAAATCCATTGAATTATGTGTTAAAGAGGCAAAAGACCTTGTTGATAAAGGTGTGTTTGAGCTTGTCTTGTTGGCACAGGACCTTACAAATTACGGTAAGGATTTGTACGGCACACCAAAGCTTGTGGAGTTGTTGAAGGAGCTTGGAAAAATAGATGGTCTTAAATGGATAAGACTTCTTTATTGTTATCCTGAAAGTATTACTGATGAATTAATAGATGAAATTGCAAGTAATGATAAGGTTTGTAAATATATTGACATTCCAATTCAGCACTGTAATGATGATATATTACGAAAAATGGGACGAAGAGGCAATAAGGAAAATATCGTTTCCGTTGTAAGTAAACTTCGTAATAAAATTCCTGATATTACCATACGTACTACTTTAATAACAGGTTTTCCGGGGGAAACAGATGAACAGTATCTTGAAATGGAAAACTTTATCCACGAAATGAAGTTTGACCGTCTTGGTGTATTTGCATATTCACAGGAGGAAGATACACC
>JAZSKK010000106.1:0-1597 GCA_045534795.1 Clostridia bacterium
TCCATTTATTATTTCAATTAATTTCATTTTAATACCTTCAATCTTTTGAAATATTAACATAATTATAAAACAAAAAACAAAAAAAATCAAGGAATACCTTTGTATTCCTTGATTTTAGCTGATTATTTAACTGATATTTTACCCACCTTGTAGTAATTGCCGTTTCTTACCGCATCGGTTGCAAAGTAAATAAGGGGATACAGGTCATTCCCAAGGTTTATTTCCACATCAAAATCTTCTGATGCAATATCTGTTGGCAAAGCGATATCAAAATTGTTTTCATACTTACCGGGAAACCACTTTTTAACATCAACATCTGTGTTGAAAACATATTCCCTTTCATTATTTATAAGTCTTAATTTAAGGTCTGCCTTTTTATAGAAAGGTGCAACACCAACGTTGTCAACATCAAGCTTAAAATTAATTGTTTCCCCTGCGACACCGCTTTCGGGATGTGAAAAGCTGTCTATTGCAAAATGATAACCCATTTTGCTTATCCAGTTTTCAATTTTATCCTTGAATTTTTTTGGAATGTTAATTGACTTTGCATTAAAGGAAGTTGCATGCCATTCCAAAGATTTTTCTATAATAAGGTCTATATCCCAGCCCTGTCTTTCCCATTCGCCAATCCACCAGTATGCTTCAAAGGAAACGGGAGCCTGTTTCCAAATTTCCGACAATTTTTCTACCTTTGGAGGATAAATGGTTTCCATATGCTGTGTATTTCCAAAACCGTCACCACGCCAACCTGCAGGGATTTCCGCCTTTGTATTAATATAATGCAAAAGCTCAGGTCTTGAAACCTGCCCGAAAAGCTGTGTCTTTTTAAACACACTTATATATGTATCCACAAGGCTGTCAAGATCTTCCTGAGGATACAAGTGCAAATTATGACCTTCACCCCAAGAACCGGGCAAGGATATATCAACCGATTCTAAAACGGGATGGTCGTCAAAACGTTCACCAAACTTAACAACTGCCTTTTTAAACAATTCCAAAAACAACGGATCTGTTGGGGAATCCTTTACACGTTCCATATCGGGACGTTCAGGACAAGGAATAAGCTCCTTTAACCAATCGGGTACGTCGTCACAGGCACGCGTGCTGTGTGCCATAAGGCGAAACATTACCACCTGATTGTGTGCTTTGGCATCATTCAAAAAATCCTCAACAAATTTATAGTTATATTCACCCTGCTTCGGTTCAAATTCCTTCCACAATATACGGATATATGCTGTAGTACAATATGGATAATAACCGTCCTTGCTGTCTATTTCCTCTGCATCTGCAGATACAGGGTAGCATTCTACCCTTTCTGTTTCCGTAAACTTATTTTCCGGACGCACAACAATGTCTGCATACAGTTTTTCACCGTTAAAATGCTGAAAGCTTGTAAAACCCGTATATGGATTTTGTCCATCTTCTTTTTTATAATTAAAGTAATTGGTCATCATATCTGTTCTCCTATAGTAAATTGTATTTTTCTATCAAATCTCCTATTACTTTTGCCATAGATGCAAAACCGTAATCAGTTGGGTGTGTACCGTCAACAGTTCCTTCGTTTCCACAAAGCTCCATAAGGTCCTTTCCATCTATA
>JAZSKK010000101.1:0-2944 GCA_045534795.1 Clostridia bacterium
GGTTTGGTTTGATAAAATGTTGTGAGGAGAAATTTTATGTACAATAGCTACTTGGTGTTTAAATGTGTTTCAGGCAAAAGAGAGGAATACATTGAAAGACTTAAAAACGAGGGTATAGTTGATGCCGTGAGGAAGGAAGATGGTTGCATCCGCTATGATTATTATTTTTCAGAAAAGGATAATGACGAAATTCTTTTAATTGAGGCGTGGGAAAGCAAACACCAACAGGAAATTCATATAGAACAGCCACACATGGCAAGACTTCGTGAAATTAAGCCTGAATTTGTGCTTTCTACCGAGCTTGGAGAATTTGAGATTAAATAAAAATAAAGTAATTGTAATGGTTTTAAGGAGGTGTGGATATGTCTTTTGCATCAGACGTCAGGGGTGAAATATGCCGTACGGAAATTGTAGATGTCTGCTGTGCCAGAGCAGAGCTTGTGGGCTTGATATGTTATGGTGCAACAATAAGAAACAATGAAATAAAGCTGCGTACTGAAAATGCCATAGTGGCTCAACGTTTTTTCGACCTTGTGGATTTTTTATACAACATAAAGATAAATGTTGAGGTTACAGATGCAGGGGTTTATTATGCCACACTTGAGGGTGTAGAGGTTTTAAAAATTTTACGCGATATGCGGCTTGTTGGCGTTCCCTTGCGTATAGACAGGGAAATAGTCCGTAACGAATGCTGTAAATCTGCAATTTTAAGAGGTGTTTTTCTTGGTGGAGGAAGTATGATAGACCCTGCAAAGGGTTATCATGTAGAGCTTGTATCCAATCATTTTTCACTTGAAAAGGATTTAAGTCAGGTGTTTGAATACTTTGAGCTTTATCCTAAAATGATTAACAGAAACGGAAATTTTGTTTTTTACATAAAAGAAAGTCAGCAGATTGAAAATCTGCTTGCTTCCATAGGGGCACATAGTAAAATGATGGAATTTGTGAATGTTGTTATAGAGCGTGATATACGAAATTCCGTCAACAGACGTGCAAATTTTGAGGCTGCTAATGCAACAAAGGTATTTGGCGCCGCCCTCAAACAGCAAAATGCTATTAAAAAGATAGTTTTAGAGCATGGATGGCAAAGTATTTCGCCTGAGCTTGCAGATGTTGCAAGGTTAAGGCTTGAAAATCTGGATATGCCCCTTTCTGAAATTGCAGAGAGGCTTGGTATATCAAAGTCAGGTGTAAATCACAGAATGAGAAAGCTGCTTGCACTTGCAGAATTTGAAAAATAATTTTACACAGGAGGTCAATATGGCAGATTTTGTACATCTTCATACACATACCGCATACAGTCTTTTAGACGGTGCGTGCAGGATTGAAAAGATAATAGAAGAAGTTAAGAAGCACAACCAGTCTGCCGTTGCAATTACTGACCACGGTGTGATGTACGGTGTTGTTGATTTCTATAAAGAAGCTAAAAAAAATGGAATAAAGCCAATTATAGGTTGTGAAATGTATGTTGCTCCGCGTACTCTGTATGAAAAGGAGCATCCCCACGATTCCAAGCGTTATCATATTATATTGCTTGCTAAAAACAATATAGGGTATAAAAACCTTGTAAAGCTTGTAAGCATATCTCACATTGACGGTTTTTATGTAAAGCCTCGTATTGACAAGCGTACATTAAGGCAATACAGCGAGGGACTGATTTGTCTTTCTACGTGTATAGCAGGTGAGATACCTCAGGCAATTCTTAATAATGACATAGATGGTGCAAAATTACTTGTTAAAGAATACATAAGTATTTTTGGTAAGGAAAATTTCTTCCTGGAATTGCAAAACCATGGTATTAGGGAGGAAATGCAGGTAAATACACAACTTATTAATTTTGCAAGGGAATTTGGTGTAGGTGTTGTTGCAACAAACGACGTGCATTATGTGGGTAAAAGAGATGCCAGATATCAGGATATACTTATGTGCATTCAGATGGGTAAAAAAGAGTCGGAAACCGACAGAATGAAGTTTGAAACCGATGAAATGTATTTAAAATCATCCGAGGAAATGACTGAACTTTTTAAAACACTTCCACAGGCTATTGAAAATACTGTAAGAATTGCAGATATGTGTAATGTAGAGCTGGAATTTGGTAATTATCACTTACCTCTGTTTAAACTTCCTGACGGTATTGACCACTTTGAATACCTTAAAAAGCTTTGTACTGATGGTTTGAAAGTACGTTATGAGGATTATTACCAACATCTGCCTCGTCTGGAATATGAACTTGATGTTATAAACAATATGGGCTTTACTGATTATTTTCTTATAGTATGGGATTTTATAAAATATGCTAAATCCAATGGTATTTATGTAGGTCCTGGCAGAGGAAGTGCAGCAGGCAGCCTTGTTTCATACTGTCTTGATATCACAACCATAGACCCTATTAAATATAGCTTGATTTTTGAAAGATTTTTAAATCCTTCCCGTATTACCATGCCTGATATAGATATGGACTTTTGTATTGAACGACGCGGAGAGGTTATCAACTATGTACGTGAAAAATATGGAAATAATAACGTTGCACAAATTATAACTTTTGGTACATTGTCTGCTCGTTCGGTAATACGTGATGTAGGAAGAGTTATAAATGTTCCTTATGCAGACGTGGATGCTGTTGCGAAAATGATTCCGGCTACACCGGGGCAGACTATTGATAAGGCTCTGGAGGATAATCAACATCTGCGTGAAAAGTATGAATCAAGCATGCAGATTAAGGAAATGATAGATATTGCAAAGGAACTTGAGGGATTGCCAAGACATGCTTCAACTCATGCTGCAGGTGTGGTTATTACACACCACGAGGTGAGTGATTATGTACCCCTTGCATTGTCTGATGAACAGCCTGTTACACAGTATGTAATGACTACATTAGAGGAGCTTGGTCTTTTGAAGATGGACTTTTTGGGACTTCGTAACCTTACGGTCATAAAAAATGCAA
>JAZSKK010000205.1:0-3347 GCA_045534795.1 Clostridia bacterium
TATTTATTACGATGCCATTTCTGCTTTTTCTCTTTACAATATTTAATTATAGATGTACAATTAAGTTATAAACTTTTAGGAGGAATTAAAATGATTAAACACATTGTATGCTTTAAGCTTGCTGATAGCAGTGATGCTTCAAAAAATAAGGCTAAGGAAGTTTTGATGTCAATGGCAGGCAACGTTCCTTCAATACGCTCAATCGAGGTTGGAACAGATTTTTTATGCTCTCCGCGTTCCTATGATGTTATTTTGCAGGTTGAACTTGATGACAGGGTGGCACTTGATGAATATCAGGGGGATAAATATCATTGTGATGTTGTAAAAACATATATGCACGCTAATACAACATCCAGCATAGCTATTGATTACGATTTATAAAACGTGTCATAAAAAAAGACAGTAACCATTTGGTAAAAATGCATGCTCTGTTTTCGCATTCTTATGATTTGTCGAAAATTTGTGTGGTAGCAAAAGATGTCGTGCATTTTTCGGTGTGTGGCTTTTGCTGCACAACTTTTTTACATAAAAAATACAATCTCTGGCGATGTAACTTGACACAAATAAAACCCACATGAAATGTGGGTTTTATTTTGTTTGTTATAATTCCAACCCAATTGGGCAATGGTCACTGACCAATATATCAGAATAAATTTCTGCGGATTTTATTTTGTCCTTAATAGAGTCTGACACAACAAAGTAATCAATTCTCCATCCAATATTTTTTTGCCTTGCGCTGAAGCGGTATGACCACCATGAATACGCGTCAGTTTTATCAGGATAAAGATGGCGGAAGGAGTCTGTAAAGCCTGCCTCCAAAAGCTCTGTAAACTTAGCACGTTCCTCATTTGAAAACCCTGGATTACCTATGTTTGTTTTCGGATTTTTAAGGTCTATTTCCTTGTGTGCTACATTAAGGTCGCCGCAATAAATAACCGGCTTTTTGCTGTCAAGTTGTGTAAGATAACCACGCATTGCGTCTTCAAATTCCATTCTGTAATCCAGTCTTGCAAGCTCTTGCTGGGCATTTGGCACATAACAGGTTACAAAATAAAAATCCTCATATTCTGCAGTTATTACCCTGCCCTCATCGTTATGTTCTCCATTAATACCGTAGGTTACGTTTAATGGTTCTTTTTTTGAAAATAATGCAGTGCCTGAATAGCCTTTTTTTACAGCACTGTTCATATACACATAGTAGCTTTGGGGATTAAAGGTCATTTGGTCCGGTTGCATTTTGGTTTCCTGCAGACAAAAAATATCAGCATCTATTTTGTTGAAAAAATCTTCAAATCCCTTTGTAAGGCATGCTCTGAAGCCGTTTACATTCCACGAAATAAATTTCAAATTAATTCCCCCCACATATATTTATGTTGACTTTTTTAAAATGAATATGTATAATTAATGTAGTATTGTAACAAGGAGTGATAATGTGCAAAGTATAATTAAACTTAGTCAGGATGACAGAGCACCAAGCTGTAGCTGTTGCGTGTATTCAAAGCCTCTTGCAGGGCTTAATGAGCTTAGCTGTGAAAAGAAGGGCATTGTAGCACCTGACCATATTTGCAAAAAATTCTCTCTTGATATTATGGCAAAGACTGCTGTAAGAAAGCGTACTTTGGATAAGAGTAAAATTGAAAAAATGGATTTTTCTATAGATTAATAATAACCGTATATACCACGGACGGATACTTCGCCTGAATTTATATTCAGTGTTGTACCGTCCTCTTTTTTTATTATTAGCTCACCTATATCGGTTATTCCTATTGCTGTTGCTTTTATTTCAACACTGTTTTTTATGGCAACAACTTCACGATTTATATTTATACAAAATCTTTCGTATTCGTCCTTGAATGTTTTTCCGCTTAAAAATTCCTGATGTTTTTTTTCAAACTTTTCAGCAATTTTGTTTATTATAATTTCTTTGGAAAAATTCTTGCCTGTAAGAATATGAAGTGATGTTGCTTTGTCTGTTAAATTATTACCAAAGCTTATGTTGTTTACGTTTATACCAATTCCAACAATAGCTTTAATGCTGTTTTTGGATATAACACCTTCTGTAAGGATACCACAAATCTTCTTTCCATCTGCCACAATATCATTTGGCCATTTGATTTTAAAGGATGTATTGCATACTTCTTCCAAAGCTTCACATATACTGATGCCCGCAATAAGAGTAAGAAGGCTAATTTTTTCAGCAGAAATTTTTGGTGTAAGAACAATACTCATATAAATACCTGTTTTGCTTTCCGAAACCCATTCTCTGCCCATTCTACCCCTGCCTGTTGTCTGCTCTTCAGCTATGATAAGAGTTCCGTCAGTGTATTCATTTTCCTTTGCAACGGTATTTGTTGATTTTACAGTTTTAAAATATTCTATATTTCGAGCAATGAAGTTTGTATTCGGTTTAATTTTTTTAACATCAATTGTAGCATACATATAAGTACCTCAAAATTAAAAGCAGAGATTTAACATCTCTGCTTTTATAATTATTAGTTAACGATAGCAAGTTCTGTATCTTTATCAAATATGTGAATTTTGTTAAGGTCAAATGCAACCTTTACTGTATCACCAATCTGTGTATTGAAACGAGAACTTACTCTTGCGATAGACTTTGTATCATTAATTGAAAGATACAAATATGTTTCAGCACCCATCATTTCAGCAATATCAACGTATGCATCAACAATACCGTCTGGCTGATTAGCAAGGAATGTTTCTTCATCGTGGATATGTTCAGGTCTGATACCAAGAACAACTTCCTTGCCGATATATGAATCTATTGCAGAATTAGAAACCTTGCCTTGTGGAAGTTTAATCTTGTTCTGTCCCATAATAGCATAGATATCATCGCCGTCTTTTTCAAGCTTAACAGTAAAGAAGTTCATCTGAGGGCTGCCGATAAATCCAGCAACGAACATATTTCTTGGTCTTTCGTATAGTTCCATAGGAGTATCAACCTGTTGTACTATACCGTCCTTCATAACAACGATTCTTGTACCCATTGTCATAGCTTCTGTCTGGTCATGTGTAACGTAGATAAATGTTGTCTGAAGTTTTTTATGCAGCTTACCGATTTCAGATCTCATCTGAACTCTTAGTTTAGCATCAAGGTTTGACAAAGGTTCGTCCATAAGGAATACCTTTGGTTCACGAACGATAGCACGTCCCAAAGCAACACGCTGTCTCTGACCACCTGAAAGAGCCTTTGGCTTTCTGTCAAGCAAGTGAGAAATGTCCAAAATCTTTGCAGCTTCTTCAACACGACGTCTGATTTCGTTTTTAGGAATTTTACGAAGTTTAAGACCAAAAGCCATGTTGTCAAATACTGTCATATGAGGATACAA
>JAZSKK010000124.1:0-8804 GCA_045534795.1 Clostridia bacterium
GATATCTACTACATCTCCTACCTTTTTGCCCAACAATGCGGAACCAACAGGAGATTCGTCTGAAATTTTACCGTTTGAAGGGTCAGCTTCAGTAGAACCTACAATGTTGTATTCGATTTCTTCGTCAAATTCAACATCATAAACTGTTACCGTACAACCCAAAGAAACTGTATCTGTAGAGATTTCAGCTTCATCAATAACCTTTGCATTTTTGAGCATAGCTTCAATTTCTACAATACGGATTTCCATTTGTGCCTGTTTATTTTTTGCTTCATTATATTCTGAATTTTCCGAAAGGTCACCATAGCCAAGAGCAACTTTAATCTCTGCCGCAACTTCCTGACGTTTAACTGTTTTTAAATATTCAAGTTCCTTTTCTAATTTCTCCAAGCCCTCGCTTGTAAGTATAACCTGTTTAGTAGCTGCCAAAAAGCTCAACTCCTTAATTTTAGTACTCAATATTTTATCACAATATTATTATTATATACAAAATTTCAATGAATGTCAATAACTTTTATTGCCTCCAGACATTCGGCAAAAACAAGGTTCGACATACCAAATGGCGGCTTTATACGAAAGGGTATGTAAAAATCATTAATCACCCTGCCCTTGGCGTTCTTGCAATTTTTATCTATGACAACACATTCTCTTACATAATCATTGCCAAAGCTATCCAACACCACTGCAATATCGGTATCTATAATAGCCTTATCGCCTGTAATATGGGCTATAACACCGTATTTATCCAAAAGTTTGTCACAAAGGATTTCCGCCTTCTCCACATTTTTTGTATTTATGCAAACAGTATTGCACATATCACATAATCTTTCTGCAATAGTCATTCCCTCATCAGACATATTTTTATCAACCAGGGTAACAGAACAACTACCCCCATAGCTCTTAGCCGTTTTACGCACAAATTCAGGCACCATTCTTTTAAACACTCTGTCCCCTGTCAATATTTCAAAATCACAGCACTCCAATTCCAAATCTGTAAGAATAACAACGCTATGCACTTTGTTTTTATTAAAAATTCTGCCGCAGTTTTGATTATCATACACAACAACAAAGTTAAATCCATATTCCTCTACTGGGAGTACATCATACTTAAACCTTTTTAAAAATTCTGTCACAAAATTTTTACTACCCCTTACATAAGGGAGGACAACACCGATATTTTCCAAATAACCACTCCAAATTAAAAGCATTTATGCAAAATTATATGCACAAATGCTCCTAATTATTAATTACCTTTTAAAATTTCCAATGCCTTTTCCAACTGAGCATCCTCTGTGCCGTCAAGCTCAACAACATAATCAGGCTCTATGCCCTTTTCGTGTATATAATTACCACTTGGAGTAAAGTATTTTTCTACCGTTACCTTAACCGCCGTATAGTCAGTAAGAGTTATAAGCTGCTGAACAACGCCCTTTCCGTAGGTCTTTTTACCCACAATCACACCACGTCGGTTATCCTTTACTGCAGCTACAAGAATTTCCGCCGCACTTGCGCTGTTTTCATTTGCCAAAATAACTAAAGGTATATCTATTCCATCTATTTTTGACTTGACATATTTTTTATTATTATACTTATCGGCAGTATAATATATAACATCCCCTTCAGGCAGAACACAATCTGCCACAGCCTCAACAGCAGTTGTTATACCGCCTCCATTATCCCTAACGTCAATAATAAGCCCTGATATGTTTTGTTCCAATAAACCGTCAAGTTGTTCCGTAAATTCCAATGCTGTATTTGTTGCAAACTGTGAAATGTAAATATACCCTATATTGTTTTTCAACACCTCTGATGTAACGGAATCTACCGTAATACTCTTTCTTGTTATATTCAAATCCACTTCCTTGCCTGTGGATTTTTTTAAAATTGTAATATCAACATCCGTTCCTTCTTCGCCCTGAATGTTATTCGTCGCTTCCTCCAGTTGTTCCCCTCTATAAGCAACTCCTTTAACCTTTGTAATTATATCTCCTGCCTCTATACCTGCATTTGCCGCAGGAGAATCTTCAAAAACATCAACTATAAGCAATGTGTTATCCTCAGTATTATTCTGTACGGTAACACCTATACCGCAATACGAACTGTTTATAAGCTTATTAAAGTCCGCAAGGTCTTTTTCGGTCATATATACAGTATATGGGTCACCAAGGGAATTTACATATCCCTTAAGTGCAGCGTCAAATGCCTTATTCTTATCATAATCCTCATAATAATATTCGTCCAGAACGCTTATTACGGAATTAAGCCTTGCATTACCGCCAGGCTTTAAAAACAATTTGCCATTATAAAAAGCCGAAGCTGTCATAAAGCTTAGCATTGCTGTTATTATAACAGTTATGGCAATAGTGTATGTTTTTTTAGAATTCATTTTACCACCCCATACCTAATATACAAAACAGTGCGGAAACTTATGTCTCCGCACATATATAACAAATTAACTTATATAACCCAACGGGTCAACAGTTGCACCATTTATAATAACCTCAAAATGAAGATGAGGTCCTGTAGAATAGCCTGTACTGCCCACATAGCCTATGGTATCACCTGCAAGTACATACTGACCTACTGAAACTGCCATACTGCTTTGATGTGCATACAAGGTACATACACCGCCGCCATGGTCAATTACAACATAATTACCATACGCACTGTTATATGTAGCTGTGATTACCGAGCCTGATTCCGCCGCTATGATTTTTGCACCATATCCCGCACCGATATCCATACCGGTATGTAGCTTTTCATATCCTAAAACAGGATGTAATCTCCATCCGTAATATGAAGTTATAATTTTACAACTTGGAGTAGGCCACAACATTGCACCGCCTGTGTATGTTGTATTGCCTCCGCTTGCAAGACGCGCTATTTGTGCACGTACCCTTTTTTCTTCTGCCTCAATTTCCTTAAGTTGTGCCTCAAGGGTACTCTTTGAACTGTTAATCTCCTTAATCATAGCATCACGTTGTGCCATTTTATAATCAAGGTCAGATTTTTTTGATTCCAAAGAGGTTTTAGAATCCACCTGTTCCTGTTTTAAAGCTTCAAGCTCATCTTTTTTATCCTGGATTTTTTGCTTTTCTTCCTTTAATTTTGCCGTAAGATTACTATCATATTCAATAATTTGGGCAACAATTTCAAGTCTCGCAAAAAAATCACCTATACTTTCCGCAGAAAGCAGTATTTCCAAATAGCCCATAGAGCTGTTTTCATACATTACACGGACTCTTGTTTTATACGCCTCATACTGTTCCTCCAAAGCTATGGAAGCCAGCTCAAGCTCCTCTGTAACCGTGTCAATTTGTTCCTGAATTTCACTTATTTTTGCATTAATGTCTGAAATTTCATTCTCCAAAACAGTTACCTGGTCATCAAGCTCCTTTTTTTCAGCCATTACGGAATCTTTTTTTTCCTGCAACTCATTTATTTCATTTTTAATATCGTTTTTATCACTGTTTAAATCCTGTTGCTTGTTTTGAAGCTCGGTTTTTTCGTCTGCACTTGCATAATAAAAAATCACGGAGGATAACATCAACAAAACCATAAGTGCAGCAATAGTCATAGCTATTATTCTTTTTACAATCGGGTTCAATTTAAACATTGTTATATACCCCCTTTTATACACGCAAATGACGTCTTATGGAAACTGCACTGCCTATTGCACCAAGTAAAACACCGATGCCGACAAACCATGCAAGTAAAGGTAAAAAGACATCACCAACAGTACAGAACTTTATTGTGCCAAAAAGTGTAAAGTCCATTGAAACAAAATAATTATACGCCAAAATAACAAGTATAATAGAAATAAATGCACCAACAAGTCCGATAACTATACCCTCTACTATATAGGGCCAGCTTATAAAACTGTCTGTAGCACCAAGGTATTTCATTATATTAATATCCCTTCTTCTTGCAAACAAGGTAATTTTAATAGTATTTGAAATTATAAATATAGCTATGGCACTTAAAAATATCATAAACCAAAAGCTTATGTTTTTTATAATCTTTGTGGCACTAACCAGCTTATTCATACTTGATTGATTATCATTTACCTTTGCTATGCCTGTTATTTTTCCAATATCAGATGCAGTTTTATCAGCTAATGACAAATCAATCAAAGTAATTTTATACGAATCCCTTATAGGGTTATCTCCTTCAAGTCCGTCAAGCACGGAAGAATCCTCGCCAAGGTCCTCTTCATAATCCCTAAGAGCCTTTTCATTGGAATAAAATTCTACCGTATCCACATTATCAGTAGCCTTAAGCTTATTTTCAATATCCTGCATTTTGGTTGTTTCAGGCTTTATGGATTCATCTATCCATGCACGGATTTCACATTCAGATTCCAGTTGTTCTGCAATGTAGTTGATATTCATTGAAAATAACAAGTATAAACCAAACATCACAAGGCTTGCAACAACAATAACTGTGGATGCAAGGGACATAAGTCCGTTTATTGTGTAGCTTTTAACACCTTCGGACACAAAATATTTGAAGTTACTGCTTTTCCTCATCATTGTATCCTCCCTTTTGTACATCTCTAATCATAGAACCGCTTTCAAGCTCTATAACTCGTTTTTGCATTTTATCAACAATATCCTTTGCGTGGGTAATTATTATAACCGTTGTACCACGTTTATTAATAGCGTCAAACAGTTCCATAATTTCATCTGCAGTAGCAGGGTCAAGGTTACCTGTAGGCTCGTCCGCAATTAAAACTGCTGGGTTGTTAACCATTGCACGTGCAAGGGCAACTCTTTGCTGTTCTCCGCCAGACAACTGATAAGGCATAGCCTTTGCCTTGTCAGAAATACCAACCATACTCAAAATCGCAGGGACTGCACGTCGTATTTCCTTTTTTGAGGCATTACGTATCTGCATAGAAAACGCAACATTTTCATACACCGTCTTGTTATTTAACAGTCTGAAATCCTGAAACACCATACCTATGGACCGTCTGTAATATGGTATATCCTTATTTTTAAGGTTACCAACATCTATTCCGTTTATTGTAATGCTTCCGTCAGTCAACTGCTCCTCTGCAAGCATAAGCTTGGTAAGTGTAGATTTACCTGCACCGGAGGAACCTATAATAAATACGAACTCACCTTTTTCAATATAAAAGCTTACTCTGTCAAGAGCAAGGGTATTGGTTTTGTCGTATTTTTTACTTACATCGCTGAAAAAAACCATCAAATCACCTCTTTACAGATTAATAGAGTCGGAATTGAGATATCTGTTTACCATCATAGCCACCTTAAACACAATAGCGTCATCAAATTTTCTCAAATCAAGACCTGTAAGCTTGTATATCTTATCCAATCTGTAAACAAGAGTGTTTCTGTGAACAAAAAGCTTTCTGGATGCTTCACTGACATTAAGATTATTCTGGAAAAATTTCTGAATAGTTATTATTGTTTCATCATCAAGTACGTCTAATGAACCCTTTTTAAACACCTCGTTTAGAAAAAGTTCACAAACCTTAGTAGGGAGCTGATATATAAGACGACCTATACCAAGGTTGTTATAGCTTATTATAGGCATATCACCGTCAAAAACCCTGCCCACATCCAATGCCACAACAGCATCCTTGTATGAACGGTTGATTTCAACAATATTGGAAACAACCGAGCCTATACCAACCCTTACGCCTGTCATAAGTTCAGAGCTTAAAGTATCTACTATTGTAGCGGCTATCTGTTCTAGCTCGTGCTGTGTTGTATTTTCCTCAACACTCTTAATCAACACAACGTCAGATTCATTCATACTTATAACAAAATCCTTGTTTTTGTCAGGAAAAAGACCTCTTATAATTTCGTGAGCAGAAATTTCGTCACTGCCAATACGTACTAAAAAGGCAATACGGTATGCATCAACATTAAGATGCATTGTCTTGGATTTAATATGTATATCACTAGGCATAATATTGTCTTCCAAAATATTCTTGATAAGACTGTTTTTGTCATATTTTTCATCGTGGAATTGCTTAATCTGTGAAAAAGAAACTGACAAAATATCTGTCATACTCTTTGCAAAATCATCATTTCCTCCGCAAAATACAACATATTCGGAACGATTACGCACACCTATGCGTCTGTATGTAACGCCATCTACCACTATAGCATCGCCTATTTCCTTTGCTCTGGCTGCAGCAAGCTCACGCACGGCGCCAATTTCATTAACATCTGTACAAGCAATAACTGTTGCACTTTCGTCAATGATGCCTGCCTCTCTGCCAAGCATAGCTGACTTCATTTGATGAATAACTGTCTGAAATAATCTGTTTGCCACAATAACACTCTCCTGTTCATAGGACTGAATATTTATGCTAAATTAATAAAATTAATCATAAAAATACCTATACAATATACATAATACACCTTTTTTACATAAAAATCAATAAAAATTTTTAATTTTTTTGTGCTTTTTGTTAAATTATTGTGAATTTTAAACATAAAAAGCAACCCGATAATAAGCATTTTACCGAGTTGCTTTGTTTATGATGTCAATTTTTTAATTTCGTTATATATCAATTCGTTTGCATTTTTTATTCCCATCTTTTTAGACATTTCAGACATTTCACTTCGTCTAACACTATCTTCCATCAAGCTATTGACTGTACTGCAAAAGGTATTGTTATTCAAAACCTTTTCCTCAATCATTACTGCTGCATTTTTATCAACCAAAGCCTTGGCATTAAAAAACTGGTGGTTATCCGTAACGTTAGGGGAAGGAATAAGCACAGATGGTTTACCCAAAGCATTAATTTCACTTACGGTAATAGCCCCTGCCCTGCATACCAGCAAATCTGCCCCCTGCATAGCCTCATTCATATTATATATATACTTTACGACATTTACACCTTTTTTGTTAATTCCGCCAAGAGCTTTTTGCACATTATCATATTCTCTTTCACCTGTTGCAAACAACACGTTATATTTGTCCTCAGGCATTTCCCTTATATATTCAACCATACTTTCGTTAAGACGTGCTGCACCAAGGCTGCCACCAAAGGAAACCAAAAGCGGCTTTTCATCTACACCAAGCTTTTCCCGTGCCTGTTTGTATGTAAGGTCAAAAAGTTCCTGGCGTATAGGATTTCCCGTAAGTACAATATTTTTAGCCTTTTCAAACCTGCTTCGGCTGTCCTCAAAACTTATGCATACCGTATCCACCCATGAGCTTAACATTTTACTTGTCATACCTGCAAACACGTTTTGTTCGTGTATAAGCGTAGGGATTTTCATCATAGATGCAACAAAAAGTAATGGTCCGGAAACGTATCCGCCAGTACCGATTACTATATCAGGCTTGAATTTTTTTATAATTCTGCGGCATTTGCTCAATGCACCAAGTGCCTTTAAAACAGTTACAGCATTTTCAAGCGTAAGCTTTCTTTTAAATCCCCTTACTTCAACAAATTCAATATCATAACCTGCCTTTGGCACAAGAATACTTTCCATACCATTTTTAGTACCAACAAACAAAAATTTACTGTCAGGCTCGTTTTTTTTAATTGTATCAGCTATTGAAATAGCAGGGTTAATGTGTCCTGCGGTTCCTCCGCCTGCAAGTAAAACCTGCATAATACCAATCCCCTTCCGCTGTTATTTGTTACACTGCTTGGAAATATTAAGCATTATACCCATACAACTCATTATTATCAGAAGTGCCGTTCCACCATAACTGAAAAACGGTAAAGGAATACCAGTAACAGGCATAGCCGATGTTACAACGGCAATATTCATTATTACCTGCAATGCCACCAATGTAGTAATACCCAAGGCAACAAGAGACCCTTGTTTGTCCTTTGCGTTCATGGCAATTTTTATTCCCCTATACACCAAAAAGGCAAACATTAATATTACTACTAATGCACCCACAAATCCAAATTCTTCACACCATATAGAGAAGATAAAGTCATTTTGAGGTTCAGGAATATACAAAAACTTTTGTCTGCTTTGTCCTAAACCTAATCCAAACAAACCGCCACTGCCTATTGCATAAAGAGACTGTATTACCTGATAACCGTCACCCAAAGGGTCTGCAAATGGGTCAAGGAATGATAATACTCTGGCACGTCTGTAATCCGACGTCATAACAAGTATAAACCCAAGTGAAACAACAGGTGCCGCCAAGGCTACAAGGTGTTTCCAGTTAACTCCACCTACAAAGAGCATTATTATGCCAACGCTCACAATAAGCACCGTAGCACTAAAATGAGGCTGAACTACCAATAATACCGCAGTAATGCCTATAACAATAAGATTAGGCATAAGTCCACGTGTAAAGGTGTCTATATACTTTTTATTTTTTGATATAGACCCTGCAAGGTACAGTATCAATGACACCTTTGCAACCTCCGAGGGTTGAAACTGCACAGGTCCAAGACGCAACCATCTTTGACCACCATTTGCTTCAGCACCTGCCACAAGCACCAGCAAAAGCAATACAAAAGTACCAATAATCATTAAACCTGACCATTCAACCAACTTGTGATAATCAAATTTTGAAAAGAAGAACATTGCAATTATAGAAAGTACAGCCCATATAATCTGACGCTTGATAAAATAGTAAGCATCCCCACCTGTATAGGAAGCATTACGTGCAGATTCTGAGCTTGCGGACATAACCATAATAAGCCCAAGCGCAAGCAGAGCAAACACCGTTATTAAAAAGTAAAAATCAATTTGCCCTTTCTTCAAAGCAATCACACTCCAACGCCAAAATATGCCAAAACGCAAAACACAACTGTCACTAAAGTAAATACAAGAACTATTTTTCTTTCA
>JAZSKK010000069.1:0-9826 GCA_045534795.1 Clostridia bacterium
CATTTATCATTGTACCAAAAATAAGTAACATATACCCATTTATTAAAAAATTTACCCATTTATATTTGCATAGGGCTTTTATATAATCTCTTTCGCCCAAAACGCATATATTGTCAATAGTGCAATAGGTAAAAACAGTAAGCAACACACAGCTTAATAATATCCCCAGTATGCCGATTTTTCCAAAAATTCCAAAATACTGAATAATTTCCTGACCGGAAGCAAACCCTGCACCGTTAAAGGTTCCAGTTAAAACCATGGAAACACTTATGGCATTTATCATTTTACATCTCCTCACTATTGACAAAAATGGTAATTATAAGGTATTATATAATATACTAGGTAAGTCTTTTTTATGAAAGAAAACCTCAAATTTTTTGCCGCAGCCAGCGGCGGATTGGAGAGAACTATGTTAAATCAAGAAAAAACTATGGAAAAAATCGTTTCCCTTTGTAAGGGCAGAGGCTTTGTTTACCCGGGCTCAGAAATATATGGCGGCTTGGCTAATACATGGGATTATGGTCCATTAGGAGTAGAACTTAAAAACAATGTTAAAAAAGCGTGGTGGAAAAAATTTGTTCAGGAATCACCATACAACGTTGGTCTTGATTCCGCAATACTTATGAACCCTATGACATGGGTTGCATCAGGTCATGTAGGTGGTTTTTCCGACCCTCTTATTGACTGTAAGGAATGTAAGACAAGACACCGTGCAGATAAATTGATTGAAGACTTTGACGGAACAGTAGCAGACGGTTGGTCAAACGAGCAGATGCTTGATTATATTAAAACAAACAACATTGTATGCCCTGATTGCGGAAAGCTAAACTTTACAGATATAAGAAAGTTTAACCTTATGTTTAAAACATTCCAGGGTGTTACAGAAGACAGCACAAACGAAATTTACTTAAGACCTGAAACTGCTCAGGGTATTTTTGTAAACTTTAAGAACATTCAGCGTACAAGCCGTAAGAAGGTACCTTTTGGTGTTGCACAGGTTGGTAAGTCATTCCGTAACGAAATCACTCCTGGTAACTTTACATTCCGTACAAGAGAATTTGAGCAAATGGAGCTTGAATTCTTCTGCGAACCGGGTACAGACCTTGAATGGTTCAATTACTGGAAGGAATTTTGTAAGAACTGGTTGCTTGACCTTAATATAAAGGAAGAAAATTTAAGACTTCGTGACCATTCTCCTGAAGAGCTTGCATTCTATTCAAAAGCAACAACTGACTTTGAATTTATGTTCCCATTTGGTTGGGGTGAACTTTGGGGTATTGCTGACAGAACAGACTATGACCTTGGTCAGCACGCTAAAACATCAGGCGAAACTATGGAATATATCGACCCTGTTGATACTAACAAGAGATATATCCCATACGTTATTGAGCCATCATTGGGTGCAGACCGTGTTACTCTTGCATTTCTTGTTGAAGCTTATGACGAAGAAACTGTTGGTGAAAACGATACTCGTGTGGTAATGCATTTTCACCCTGCTCTTGCACCTATTAAGGTTGCAGTACTTCCTCTTTCAAAGAAGCTTTCAGAACAGGCAACAGAAATTTATCAGAAGCTTTCAAAAAAATTCATGTGTGAATATGATGAATCAGGTTCAATTGGCAAAAGATACAGAAGACAGGACGAAATTGGTACCCCACTATGCGTAACTGTTGACTTTGATACAGAAAACGATAACTCTGTAACAGTTCGTGACAGAGACACAATGGAACAGGTAAGAATTTCCATTGACGAGCTTGAAGCTTATGTAGAAAAATACATCGAATTTTAAGGTTTGGTATTATGATTAAAAAAAATTCTAAAATTTTATTGACATACCTTTTGGGCATAATCACCAGCATATTCCTTACATTGGCATTTGGCTGGCTGTTTGACTTTTCGCACATTTTATTTTCGTGTCTAACGTCATTGGTTACATTTTTGCTTTTGTACAACGAGGTATGGAAATTCGGCAGAAACGATACCGTTAAAAAGGAAAATTCAATTTTTAATTTTCTTGCATCTGTCAGCTTTTTTGTACTGATTGCGGTAATCATTGAGGTTGCCGTCGCAGTATGTAAGGCAACAAGCGCAAAAAACGCTCTGTTCTACGTAAATATACTTGGTATGATGTGGTTTTATCCATTTACAGGCTTTTATACAGAATCGACCTTTTTGATTGTTTCTCCTATAGTTACGGTAATAACAGTTTTAATATGTGCTTTTGCGTATATTATGGGCGTTAAAAACTTTTCCTTTGCGGACAAGATTGTCACACGACGTAACAAAAGATACGAGTACAAAAAGGAAAAACATTTTGCCGAAATTGAAAAAATAAAAGAACAATACAGAAATAAATAATAAAAATGCTGTGGATTAATCCACAGCATTTTTTCAACTTAAAATGTTTTATTTTTCAAGTCTTTTGTTTATATAACTCTTCAGCTTTTCAGACATTAATTTTAACTGCTGTCCGGCGATTGGGTTTTCAGACTTAAAGTTCATCATCCTATCCAAATACCCCTGTGTAACCGCTATTTTAACGCTTACGGGGTACACAAGCTCGTAAACAAAGGACAAATGACATGCAAGGCCATCTATTGGATTTTTCTTAAGCTGCTTTAACACAACCTTTTCATCGAAAAAGCTTTCAAAAATATCCCTTGAAAATTCTGAATTCAAAAAATCCTCTTCCCTTACCTCATAGACATCTTCCTTTGCGCTTTCAACAACAACCCTGAAAATATCCAGCTTATCAGCATCACGGATTATGTTGCAAAACATCCTTGTACAGTCATCCAAAGACGCATCAACGCGATATTTGTTATGAAATATGATTGCATTTTCTATAATATCATCATAAATATCAGTATCAATAAAATCACGGATTTTACCGCCTTTAAACAGTATGTCTGCCCCAAGCTGCGCATGGTCCACAGACACAAGGTCATTAAACGTTCCGTATCTTTTATTTTGTTCAAACCTTGCAATATCGTGCAAAAGTCCAATAAGCCAAGCTAAGTCCACATATTGTGGACTTAACTTTAAATCAATGGCTATTTGTTCGGAAATATCGGCCACCTTATAGGTATGCTTTACCTTAAGCCGATTTTGTCCTATATTCATATCATAATCGTCAACATATCGGGCAAAAGCTTCCTTTGCCTTGCGTCTGTCTATCATATTAATACACATCGGCAGAGGTAACCAATTCTATATTTGCACTCTTAAATGCTTCAACGGATTTTGCCATATCATCTGTTCTGACAACCATCAAAGCCTTATTAGCCTTTTTACCTACAAATGCATACATATACTCAATAGTAATTTCTTCCTTTGTCAATGTATCCAAAACCTTTGAAAGACCGCCGGGCTGGTCATCAATGGCTACCGCAATAACGTCTGTACACTTTGCCGCCACACCGCTTTCCCTCAAAACTGCAACAGCCTCTTCGGACTTATCAACTATCAGTCTTAAAATACCGAAATCAGTTGTATCCGCAATAGACAAAGCACTTATATTAACATTTTTTTCACTAAGAAGGTCAACGATTTTTGCAATTCTTCCAAATTTATTTTCTACAAAAATTGAAATCTGCTTAATAAACATATAATCCAATCCTTTCATTAATGTAATTTTCTTTTATCAATAACTCTCTTTGCCTTACCCTCACTGCGTTCAATAGACTTAGGGTTAACAAGATGAACGTTTACACCTATACCCAAAGTACTTCTTAATTTTTCAACAATTTCCTTTTCAAGTTTTGCAATAGATTTAACGTCATCAGAGAACAATTTTTCACTCATTTCAACATTGATGTCAAATGTATCTGTATTATTAACACGGTCAATAATAATCTGATAATTTGGTGTAAGGTCATCCCCGCTTACCTTAAGCAATACTTCCTCAATTTGTGATGGGAATACATTAACACCGCGAATAATCATCATATCGTCACTGCGTCCTGTTGGCTTGTTCATTCTTATAAATGTTCTGCCGCATTTACATGGAGCAACCTCCAAAGAACAAATATCGCGTGTTCTGTAACGAATCAAAGGGAAGCCTTCCTTTGTAATAGTTGTAAATACAAGCTCACCCTTTTCACCATAAGGCAAAACTTCACCTGTATCAGGGTCAATAATTTCCGCAATAAACATATCCTCATTGATATGCATGCCGCTCTGTTCCTCACATTCGTACGAAACACCAGGACCCATAATTTCAGATAGTCCGTAAATATCATAAGCCTTAAGATTAAGCTTGCCTTCAATTTCCCTTCTCATATCTTCTGTCCAGGGTTCAGCACCGAATATACCTACCTGTAATTTCAACTGGTCCTTAACGCCCATTTCTTCAATAGTTTCACCAAGATACATTGCGTATGAAGGGGTACAGCACAAAGCAGTAGAACCAAAGTCAATCATAGTCTGTATCTGTCGAGGAGTATTACCTGCAGATGTAGGAATAACCGTAGCACCAACTCTTGTAGCGCCATCGTGTGCACCTAAACCACCTGTAAACAATCCATAACCATAAGATACCTGAACAAAGGATTCATCTGTCTGACCGATTGCAACCAACATTCTTGCAACGCAGTCTGCCCATTTGTCAATGTCGTTTTTTGTATAGCCCACAACAATCTGCTTACCTGTTGTACCTGATGAAGCGTGTACGCGTACGATGTTTTTCATAGGCTCTGCAAACAAGCCGTAGGGATAATAATCTCTCAAGTCCTGCTTATATGAAAATGGCAGTTTATGTAAATCTTCAACGCCCTTAATATCAGAAGGCTTAAGACCTGCCTCATCCATACGCTTTCTAAAAAGCTCTACTTTTTCGTACATTCTGTTTACCTGCCATACAAGACGTTCAGACTGTAGCTTTGTAAGCTCTTCTCTGTCCATACATTCAATTTCCGATTGATAAATTGCCATTTTCTTCACACTCCCAATTAAATAAAATATTAATTACATATTGTATCCCAATTCAAAAGCCTTAAGATTAACATCAAGGAATTTTGGAGGAACAGTTGTCTTAATAGTTTCAACCCAGTTTTCATAAGGAATATCAGTAAGTTTAGCCATAACACCAATCAAAACTACGTTTACAGCCTTTGCATTACCTGCTTCCCTTGCACATTTTAGTGCATCTACAGTAAGTAAATCAATTTTATCTTCCAATTTTTCCTTTATGTTTTCAGGATATTCCATAGCCCCTATAATAACAGGCATCGGGTCGATAGATTGCGCATTTACAATCATTTTTCCGCCCTTTTTAAGATAAGGCAAAGCTCGGTATGCTTCAAGCATTTCAAATGCAAGTATAATATCTGCCTCGCCGCGGTCAATTATAGGAGAATATACCTTTTCACCATATTTTACATAGGTTACAACACTCCCGCCACGCTGACTCATTCCGTGAACTTCAGACACCTTTACGTCATAACCTTCATTAATCACAGTATTACCCAAAATTCGGCTCGCAAGCAAAGTGCCCTGACCTCCAACACCAACTATCATTATATTTTTAGTCATATCACACTTCCTCCTTTTCAATCGCACCAAATGGGCAAAGATTTACACAAAGTCCGCAACCATTACACTGATTAGGGTCAATTTTAACCCCACCATCCTTCCATGAAATAGCAGGACATCCAAGCTTTAAGCACATTTTACACTTTTTACACTTGTCTGTAACCTTGCAACGGCCTGTATATTTAACCTTTTTTAACAATGCGCAAGGACGTTGAGCAATAATGACAGATGGTTCTTCCCTTTCAACCTCTTCTTTAACAACCTTTTCAAAATTCTTAAGGTCAAATGGGTCAGCAACCACTACATGCTCAACACCAACAGCCTTACAAAGTGCCACAAGGTTAACCTGCTTTGTTTCCTCACCACGGATTGTATAGCCTGTTGTAGGGTTATCCTGATGACCTGTCATACCTGTAATTGAGTTATCAAGAATAATAACCGTATTGTTACCCTTGTTGTAAACAATATCTATAAGGCCTGTAATACCCGAATGCATAAATGTAGAATCACCAATTACAGAAACAAGCTTTTTATTAAATTCTGGCCCTCTTGCCTTAGCCATACCAAGAGCAGCACTTACGGAAGCTCCCATACAAATTGTTGTATCTACGCTTTGTAACGGTGCAACTGCACCAAGTGTATAACAACCAATATCGCCGCTTACAACCAAGCCTAATTTTTTAAGCACATAGAATGTTCCTCTGTGAGGGCATCCTGCACACATTATAGGAGGACGAACAGGAATTGTTTCATCAACTGTATTAAATTCTACTGTTTCTCCCCCAAGAATAACATTTTTAATCATTGAAGGAGTATATTCGCCAAGCAAAGTGAACAAGCTTTTACCTTCAACATTAACGCCTATATTTTTACAATGCTCTTCAATAAATGGGTCAAGCTCTTCTACCACATAAACCTTATCACACTTGCTGCAAAAATCCTTAATCAACTTTTCAGGCATTGGATAAACCATACCAAGCTTTAAGTAATTTACATTATCCCCCAATGCTTCGTGGGCATACATATATGAAATACCTGCTGTAATTACACCGATTTTAGAGCCATTCATTTCCACCGTGTTAAGGTCGGTAGTTTCGCTGAATTCTGTCAAGGACTTCATTCTGTCTTCAACAACAACGTGTCTTTTAATAGCGTTTCCGGGCATCATTACATTTTTAGGAATATTTTTTTCATAAGGCTTTAGTTCAACTTCTTCTCTGTCGCATAGTTCAACCATACTCTGTGAATGTGAAACACGTGTTGAAAGTCTGATAAACACAGGTGTATCAAACTTTTCACTAAGTTCAAAAGCCATCTTTGTATATTCCTTACATTCGCCGGAATCTGAAGGCTCAAGCATCATAATTTTAGACGCCTTTGCATAGTGGCGTGAATCCTGTTCATTCTGTGATGAATGCATACCAGGGTCATCGGCAACACAAAGCACCAAGCCACCGTTTACTCCAATATACCTGATTGTAAAAACAGGGTCTGCCATAACATTAAGCCCAACGTGCTTCATACAGGTCATGCTTCTTGCCCCTGCAACGGAAGCACCTATTGCAACTTCACAGGCAACCTTTTCATTAGGTGCCCATTCTGCATATATATCTTCATATTTTACAATATTTTCAGTAATTTCCGTACTTGGAGTACCCGGGTATGACGCTACAACACGTACGCCTGCCTCGTATGCACCCCTTGCTACAGCGGCATTACCAAGCATTAATTCTTTCATAATAACAATTCCTTTCAGTGAATATTAGTTGTTAATCTGTTTAGCTACCAAGCTTTCTCCACAATATATTTCACGCAACTTTGGTTTTTCAATTTTGCCTGTTGGGTTACGTGGAACATCTGCAAAGATAATTTTATGAGGTCTTTTATATCTTGGCAAGTCAATACAAAATTCGTTAATATCTCCTTCTGTAAGCTTATGGTCTTCCTTAATTTCAATAATAGCCGCTGCTATTTCACCAAGACGGGCATCAGGCAATCCAATAACGGCAACGTCTTTAATAGCATCATGCTTTCTTAAAAAGTCCTCAATCTGTACAGGATATAAGTTTTCACCGCCTGATATTATAACGTCCTTTTTACGGTCAACAAGATAGATAAAGCCGTCTTCATCCTCCTGTGCAACGTCACCTGTAAACAACCATCCGTCTTTTAAAACTTCTTCTGTAGCCTTTTCATCTTTGTAGTAACAAAGCATTACACCAGGACCTTTAACTGCAAGTTCACCAACCTCGCCTTTTACAACCTCGTTTTTATCAGCATCTACAATCTTAACTTCCCAACCATAGCCTGCCTTACCGATAGCCCCAACCTTGTGTATATTTTCAACGCCAAGATGAACGCAACCAGGGCCAATAGATTCCGACAAACCATAGTTTGTATCATATTCGTGGTCAGGGAAAACATCCTTCCATCTTTTAATAAGGCTTGGAGGTACAGGCTGTGCACCAATGTGCATAAGTCTCCACTGGTCAAGCTTATAATGGTCAAGGTTTATATCCCCTCTGTCGATTGCATCAAGCAAATCCTGTGCCCAAGGCACCAATAACCATACTATTGTACATTTTTCCTTGGAAACGGTATCCAAAATCCATTCAGGCTTTATGCCTTTAAGTAAAACTGCCTTACCCCCAACAAGAAAACTGCCAAACCAATGCATTTTAGCACCTGTGTGATACAAAGGCGGAATACATAGGAATACATCATCCTTTGTCTGTCCGTGATGATTTTGTTCAGTCATACATGCGTGCATCAAGCTTCTGTGAGCGTGAATAATAGCCTTTGGAAAGCCTGTTGTACCTGATGAAAAGTAAATTGCAGCCTCATCATCATCTGTAAGAGTAATTGCAGGGTCTGTTTCTGAACAATATGTAACCAGCTTGTCATAGCTTTGAGCAAAAGTAGGGCAATCAGCACCAACATATAACCAATCCTTAACCTTTGGTACTCTGCCAAACACTTCCTCCACACGGCCTGTAAATTCGGGACCAAACACTATGGCATCACAATCAGCAAGCTTTAAGCAATATTTAATTTCGTCAGATGTATATCTGTAGTTTAGAGGCACTGCCAAAGCACCTGTCTTTAAAATACCAAAGTATATTGGCAACCATTCAAGACAGTTCATCAGCAAAATTGCAACCTTATCACCCTTTTTAATATTTTTTGTCAAAAGCAGGTTAGCAAACCTGTTTGCTTTTTTATTAAATTCACTCCATGTAATTTCCGTTCTGTATGCCTCGTTTGGGCTTGCCTCAATAAGTGAATATTCTCTCCAGGTAAGCTTGGACTGTTCCTCAAGCTTTGGATTAATCTCTACAAGACTAACATCATTTGGATAAAAATCCGCATTTTTCTTAAGTATATCTGTAATAGGCATTTAAAATCTTTCCTTTCTGAATAAACAAAACCCATAATAAAACATTTTATCACTTTAACGTGCAAAAGTCAATGGATATATTAATAAACCAGCAAAATACCACAAAAAAACGCTGTGTTTTCACACAGCGTTTTTCAATCATTTATTCAAATCTTCATCAATAGCTTTTGCCGCAGCCTTACCTGCACCCATTGCAAGAATTACTGTTGCCGCACCTGTTACGGCATCGCCGCCTGCATAAACATTTTTGCGAGATGTAAGGCCTGTTTCCTCATCTGCAATAATACCGCCCCATTTTTCAGTGTCAAGCCCTTTTGTTGTAGCCTTGATAAGTGGGTTAGGTGATGTACCGATAGACATAATTACGCAATCCACATCTATAACAAATTCAGAATTTTCCTTTACTACAGGACGTCTTCTGCCTGATGCATCCGGTTCACCAAGCTCCATCTCTACACACTTAATGCCTGAAACAAAGCCATCATCATTACCAATAATTTCAGTTGGGTTTGTAAGAAGCTTAAATATAATTCCTTCTTCTTTAGCGTGTTCAACCTCTTCTGCACGTGCAGGAAGTTCGGATTCACCACGTCTGTAAACGATGTAAACCTCTTCGGCGCCAAGACGCTTTGCACTACGTGCCGCGTCCATTGCAACGTTACCTCCGCCTACAACCGCAACCTTTTTAGCACGGTAAATAGGGGTTGCACTGTCTTCCTTATATGCCTTCATAAGGTTAACACGAGTCAAAAATTCATTTGCAGAATACACACCCTTTAAGTTTTCACCAGGGATATTCATAAATCTTGGCAATCCTGCACCTGTGCCTATGTAAACATATTCAAAACCGTAATCTTCCATAAGCTCGTCTATTGAAAGAACCTTGCCGATTACCAT
>JAZSKK010000152.1:0-6533 GCA_045534795.1 Clostridia bacterium
AGCCTTCTTCACCGGGCATTTCTTCCAGACGGCCGCTCATCTCACGCAAAGCCTCTGCCCAGCGGGAGGTGGAGTCGGCGATAACTGCCACGGCGTAACCCATGTCACGGAAATACTCCGCGATCGTAATACCTGTATAAATGGATGCCTCTCGAGCAGCAATCGGCATATCGGATGTATTTGCGATAAGAACGGTACGTTTCATAAGGCTCTGTCCGGTCTTCGGGTCTTTCAGTTCCGGGAACTCCATAAGTACGTCTGTCATCTCATTACCACGCTCACCGCAACCGACGTATACGATAATATCAGCGTCGCACCATTTTGCAAGCTGATGCTGTGTCATTGTTTTACCTGTGCCAAACCCCCCCGGAATTGTAGCTGTACCGCCCTTAACAATAGGGAAAAGTGTGTCAATAACACGCTGTCCCGTAATAAGAGGTCTCTTTGCGGTTGCTCTTTCTTTATAGGGACGGGGGATACGTATGGGCCATTCCTGATAGAGCTTTATGTCATGATAAACACCATGACTGTCCTTAACTTTGGCAATTACATCCCTTAAAGTATATTCGCCGCTTTTTACAATTTCAGAAATAACACCCTCTACTCCGTTGGGTATCATAACCTTATTTGTAATCTGCTCGGTTTCCTTAACTGTTGCAACAATTTTGCCAGGTGACACAGCATCACCTTCGTTTGCAACAACTTCAACCTGCCACTTTTTACCCATATCAAGTCTGTCAATTTTTGAACCACGGTCAACAAAAGCCCCGCTTTGTTCCATAATAATATTAAGAGGGCGTTCAATACCGTCAAAAATACCGCCTACTATACCAGGTCCCAAAGCAACTGACATAGGTTTTTGAGAGCCATAAACAGGCTCGCCTATTTTTAATCCTGTTGTGGATTCATAAACCTGAGCAATGGTAAATTCATTATCAATAGCAATTACTTCACCAATAAGACGCTGGGCACCTACATACACCATTTCAAGCATCTGAAAATCCCGGCTTCCCTTTATCTTTACAACAGGTCCATTTATACTGTAAATGTTGCCTATTATCTCCATAGTTTTACCTTTCCGACCAAAAAGGTCAAAATGATTAATAATAATTAGATTAAGTCAAAATATTTTTCCAAAAAAGCTTCGCTTTCAATTTCCATAGAGTTTGAAAAAGTCATATCCACCATTGTTTTTGCAGTATTATCAATAACTCTGCATCCGCCTATGAACTTACGGTCAATAACCTGAGTGTTGTATCCTGATGTCTTTGCAAATTCAATAAGCTTATCATCCGCAGAACTTATTACGACCGTATAATCGTGAGCCTCATTTTCCATGGCACTGCTGATTTTTGCTTCCATACCCTTTACATAGGCATCGGTTTTTACATAATCTTCAAGCCTTTTTGTTACATTATTGAAAATCTGCTGAATAAGATGTTCACGTTCACAAAAATATTCCTTTTTATGTTCAAATCTTTTTTCCGCCACTTTTTTTATTGCATTGTGACACACCTTTTCGGTGCTTTCATTAAAACATCTTTCGAGATGATTTTCCAGTTGATTTTTATATTTTTCAATCTCGGTTTCTCTTTGGGACTCAAGCTGGTTTAGGAATGCATCCCTTTTATCTTCAGCCTGAGAAACCACAAATTTTTCAAGATTTTCCAAATTGTCCTTGCTATACATAAATTATCTTCCTCTCTGAACTGTTAAATATTCAGACCGATTGCATCACGGACATATTTTGTTATACTGTTACTGTCGTCTCCGCGGCCGTACTTATCAGGAATTTCCACAATAAGAGGTACAGAACGTGACATCTTTGTTTTATTCACAAGCTCGGCGTCAAAATCCGCAGCTTTTTTTGTAAGCAAAACAACAGCTATTTCCTTATCGTCAATCGCCTTATTAAATTCATTGGCAAATTGCTGATGTCCCTGAACAACCACACCGTCAATACCTGCAAGCCTCATACCAATGTATGAGTCGGTATTGTCACTGATTAAATACATTTTCATACATCTTCACCTTGCCGGATATTATAGGCTTCCAATAATAGTAAATGCAATCAAAAGACCGTAAAGAGCAATACCTTCTGCCAACGCAACGAAGATAAGAGCCTTACCCATAACCTTAGGGTCTTCAGAAATTGCACCAATTGCAGCAGAAGCTGATGGTGCAACAGCAATACCTGCACCAAGACAACCAAGACCAGTTGCCAAAGCAGCAGCTATATAGCCCAAGCCTTTTGAACTGCCAGCCTGTACTGTTTCACCCGCAGCAAATACCAAATCTCCATTTGCAAAAATAATTGTTGAAGCTACACACATTAATGCAAAGCATGCCATATCAGCAAGTAAAACGTATTTCATCTTTTTACCCTGCATTTTAAAACCGAAATGCAAAACTGATGGTACCATAATAATTACCAAGAAAGCTAAAATCATTGTTATTTTTATCATATTATTTTCCTCCTATTTTTTCAAAAGGTTTTCCGTCACCTTCATAATATCTACTGAACATTTCATAAAATTGTAATCTTAATACCTGAATAGCAACAAGTAATCCTTCAAGGCCCAAAACAAGTATATTACCTAAAATTACAATCAAAATATTATCACTGCCCCCTGATAGTCTTGCCAATGTGAATACAACCGCCATCATACCTGCGTGGTTAAGTGCAAATGCACCGATACGGATAAATGAAACAGTATTTGTAATGTATGAAAGAACAAGTTCAAACATTTCAAAAAATGTTTCCATTATAAAACCGCCTTTTTCCTTAGGCATCCAGTCCTTGCGACCCTCTAAAAGCTTGCCGAGAGGCTCTTTTAAGAACATAAGCACAAGGGGAACTGCAATAAATAAAATTACCAGCACCGTAGAAACCTTGACAGGTAAGAAACCAAGTACGGAAAGAACGATTATAATTGCACCCCAATAAAAAGCTATACCTGCTATTCCGTTAGGGTCAAACAAAATACGCTCCACATTTTTTTGCTTAATACCGTTTGCGATATTCATAATCATTACAACGGTAATAACTATCAAGCCTACGCCGACTGATGCAATAAGGGTTGGCATCTGCAGATGCATAGGTGACCATAGTGCGTGCCAGAATTTATCTTCATAACCGAAAACACTACTGAATATTACACCAAAAATCATTGCTGATACACCGCAACGCATCAATATAGGCCCAAGAAAATTTTTCTTTCTTGCCATTATAACACCTACGAGTCCAAGCACAAAGCCGTGTCCCACATCACCGTACATCATACCAAAAATTATTGTATATGTAATGGCAAACAACATTGTAGGGTCAAATTCGTTATATGACGGCAAGCCGTACATTTCAACAAAATCCTGAAACGGTCTGAACAACCTGTTGTTTTTAAGCCTTGTGGGAGGTTTAAGTTCAACTACGCTTTCTGCCTCCTCAACTAAAACAGTAACGTTTTTTTCATTATCGAACATCTTAAGATATTCGTCATAGCTGCTTTGGGGCACCCAACCGGCGACAGAAAAAATATTTTCCGTACGTCCTGCAAATTGTTTGACTTCACCAAATTCGTCGTGTGTAATTTCAAAAGGCTTCATACCCTTTGTATCCTTTACAACATCAAATAAATTTTCAAGGTGAATATCCTTGTTAATTATATAATTTGAAGCTATGTGTTCAAATTCCGCAATGGGCCCGATAATATTAACAAGTTTCATCTTTTCAACAGCCAAATTATCTTCCTCCTTTCATTGTTATATATTGTAAAATTTCGGATTTATCTAAATTATATTCCGTTGCTTCTGCTATCTTAATGAGGTTTTTTATTTCTGTTTCCTTAACATTAAGATACTCTATAACAGTAACTACAGAAAACGGATTAACCTTGGCAGATTTTGCTCCTCTTTCCATAGTCACATTTGCCCATATCTGTTCAAAGGGTTTTTCCCTGTCCCTGAATATATCCCCATACTTTGTATCTAGTATAATACGATAAAGGGTATCTTCGTCATGGGCACGTATCATTTTGTCTATATTTTCTTTGCTTAAAGCATAATTTATAGGTAATGTAAGTGATTTTAAGGTTTTTACATCCACATCAAAATATTTTTTTGCTCTTAAAATCCACATAATATTAAGCATATCTATTTTACTTCCGTAGGATTGTAAAAACGCTCTCTTTTCCGCACCTTTAAGGGTTTTCTTTGCTGTATTCCATGCGTATTTGTAATAATATGTATCAAGTGCCATTTCCATATTGAACAGGTTATAAAATTCTTTATTTTTTGTAAACAGTATTAACTGTTCATAATATTTACTATCCTGTAATTTGTCTGCCAAATCCGTAAGGCTTTCAGAATCTGCGATGTGATTAACATCAAATGAAAAGTATTTTCTAAGCAATCCGCCATCATCAAATCCGGGCTGATATTTACTTTCACTTTGGATACTGCGTAAAATCTGTTTTAAAAAGGCAACCTCCTTTTCCATAACAAACAGAGTAAGAAGCTCCTTTATATCAGCACTCATAAAACGTCTTAGGCTTATAAGGTCGTTGTCAGCAGAATGACAAATAATTTCTTCAAAGGATAGTCTGTCAATATTTTCCATATCCACATTTTCAAAAAATGCTTTATACCTTACGTTTTCTTTAAGATATAAAGCAATGTCCTTTACGCAACAAAGCTCAGCAAGTTTCTTATAGTCACTTTCCTTAAGCAACTTGCTTTTCATTGCGCATATTTTGGCGTAAGAGCCACTGTATTTGGTAACATTACTTATCAAAAGGCTCTCACATCCTATTCTGTAATATTTTTGAATATTTTTTCCTCCCAATCAGCCATATTGTTTTCAAAATATGCCTGAAGCTTGGAAATTTTGTCTGAATGCTCATCACAAAGCTGATTGATTATATCATCGGCCTTTTTGTCTTCATCAATGACCTTATCCTCAACCATCTTGTTTAACTTTTCATCATAAATACGGTCAAGATTTTCAAATTCACGTTCCAGCTTTTCGGAATATGAATTCTTTTCCGCATCTGCTTTTGCTGATATTTCCAGGGCTTTTTTTTCAATTTCTGCTATCTTTTCGAAAAATTGCTCCATACCATTCCTCCGTGTTTTAATTTCTTAAACTATGCATAGGTGCAGGAATTCTGCCACCTCTTTTTACAAAATCAGCACTTCCGTATTCATTAACGGGCATAACGGGTGCAGTACCCAAAAGTCCGCCAAATTCAACCATATCCCCTACCTTGCAGCCTGGTGCAGGAATAATACGTACTGCCGTTGTCTTGCAGTTTATCATACCGATTGCCGCCTCATCTGCAATAATTGCGGAAATTGTTTCCGCAGATGTATCACCGGGCACGGCTATCATATCAAGACCTACTGAGCATACACAGGTCATAGCCTCTAATTTATCCAGAGTAAGACAACCGCAGGAAGCTGCATCTATCATACCTGCATCTTCGGATACAGGAATAAATGCTCCGCTTAAACCACCTACATGGGATGAAGCCATAACCCCACCCTTTTTAACTGCATCATTTAAAAGTGCCAATGCAGCAGTAGTGCCGTGAGTACCGCATTTTTCAATACCCATTTCCTCTAATATATGAGCAACACTGTCACCTATTGCAGGTGTAGGTGCCAAGGACAAATCTACGATGCCAAAAGGTACATTTAACCTTTCCGAAGCTTCACGTGCCACCAACTGCCCCATACGTGTAATCTTAAAAGCTGTTTTCTTTATTGTGTCTGCAACAATGCTGAAGTCTTCTCCCTTAACAGTTTCCAAAGCCTTTTTAACAACGCCAGGACCAGATACCCCCACGTTTATAACTCTGTCAGCTTCACCAACACCATGGAAAGCACCTGCCATAAATGGGTTATCCTCCACAGCATTACAAAAAACAACCAATTTGGCACATCCAAATCCTTTTTTGTCCTTTGTAAGTTCAGCAGTTTGTTTTATGATTTTTCCCATCTCATAAACTGCATTCATATCAATACCTGCTTTTGTTGAGCCAACATTGACGGAGGAGCAAACCTTATCCGTCTCCGCAAGTGCCTGAGGTATTGAGTTTATAAGCATTTTATCACCAGGGGTATATCCTTTTTGTACCAATGCAGAAAAACCACCGATAAAGTTTACGCCTGTTGTGTTGGCTGCTTTGTCAAGAGCCTTTGCAATAGCTACGTAATTATCTGCATTTTTACAAGCTGCACCTACTAATGATATAGGAGTTACGGATATACGTTTATTTATAATAGGAATACCGTATTTGTGCTCTATATCCTCACCTGTGGCTACAAGATGTTCGGCACTTCTGGTAATTTTATCATAAATATTATCACAAACTTTATTTATATCACTATCAATACAATCCATAAGGGAAATACCCATAGTAATAGTACGGATATCAAGATTTTCTTCACTTATCATCTTGATAGTTTCCATTATTTCACGATAATTTATCATATTGACACAAGTCGGATCGTAGCCATGTCGTTCTGTGAGCCAA
>JAZSKK010000235.1:0-2512 GCA_045534795.1 Clostridia bacterium
GGAACGTAAACACCTTCAATATTGGCAATTTTTTCAAGATATTCCTTACGTGTACCGCCCTGCTTTTTGTGTTCGGCATAGGTATCAAGCACCTCTGTCATAACCTCTTCGCCTTCGCCCATAGTAAAGAAATCAAAAAAGTCGGCAATAGGCTCTGCATTATATGCACAAGGTCCGCCGCCACATACCAATGGGTCATCCTCACCACGTTCACTGCTTAAAAGAGGAATGTTGCCAAGGTCAAGCATATTTAAGATGTTGGAATAACTCATTTCATACTGTAGTGTAAAGCCTACAAAGTCAAATTTGTTTATAGGGTCCTTGCTTTCCAAAGCGTACAAAGGGATATTATTTTCGCGCATTAACTGCTCCATATCTGTCCATGGTGCATAAACACGCTCGCAATAAGTATCCTTACGCTGATTGAAAAGACCGTATAATATTTTAATGCCAAGGTGGCTCATACCTATTTCATAAGTGTCCGGAAAGCAAAAGGCAAAGCGAATATCAATATCATCAGGGTTTTTAATAACACTGCCCCATTCACCGCCTGTATATCTGCCGGGTTTTTCCACCTTGTCAAGCAAATAATTTATATCCATTGTTTTTATCCTTTCGACAAATTACCTAATACTAATATAATACAACAAAATTGCAAAAATTTCAACATATTTTAATATAAATGCAAATATATTATAACAAGGAGTGATAAAGTATGGAAAGATACAGGCGAACCAGGTCAAGAAATACCAATATGGAGGACAAGTCAGATTTTAAAGTAAAAATCACCAGACAAAGCATTATATGTGCAGGAATAATTATAATATTATCAGTAGTAAGTGTGTTAAAAACCGATACCGCTTTAAAGCTGAATGAGAGGATAGAATCTACATTATCATACACCGTTGATTACAAGGCTACAGTGACGGAGATTATGAATAAGATAAATGACCTTATAAAAGGAGAACAAAATGATACAAAAAATCCTGAGCAGACCAATTAAAATTAAAAAGCTGGAAATTAACATTTGGTGTATTTTGCTGTTTGGAATAGGGCTTTATTTTCATTTTCTTGATGTGTTGTTAATTGCATATTCAATAACCGCAATACACGAATGTGCCCATATATTTGTTGCAAAAATGTGTGGTACGGAAATTGATGGTGTGGAAATTTTACCCTTTGGTATAACGATGCGTGTGGCACAAAATTATATAAAGGATACAACGTCGGAAATAAAAATTGCCCTTGCAGGGCCCGTCAGTAACCTGCTGATTGTATATTTTACTTATGGGTTTTATGATGGGATGTACAGGGAATACATAATAACTGCAAGTCTTGTTATGGGAATATTTAATTTTTTGCCTGCTCTTCCTTTGGATGGAGGAAGGGTACTAAGAGTATTGCTTGTAAAAAAACTGGGGCATATAAGGGCGGCAAATGTGGCGTTGAACATAAGCTATGGTCTGGGCTTTTTAATATGTGGAGCAGGTCTTTATGCTTTGTATGTAACAAAATTCAATTTTTCCTTTTTGCTTATAGGCGGGTTTTTAATTGCAAATATAACCGAGGAACGAAGGAATGCAAATATGATAATTATGAGGGATATTCTGTATAGCCGAAAAAAGCTTTCACAAAAGGGAGTAACACAGGGTGAAATGCTTGTAACTGAAGAGAGTGAAAAAGCTAAAAATATTTTGAAAATGCTTTCCTATGACCGTTATTATATTATAAATATAGTGGACAACCGTATGCGTATTATCAAATCAATTACGGAAACTGAGCTTATAGAATTAATGGCAATTTACGGAATGAATATATGTATGAAAAAATTTGTCGAATTTTAGTTGTAAAATCATATTTTTTTTGGTATAATCTTTCTATAAAGATGTAGGAGGATTAGGCTATGAAAAAATTTTTGATATGCCTTGGGTTGATAATCATAACATTATGTTCTGCTGTAGTGTGCAGTGCTGCTCCTGAACCGAGGGCGTCTTCGGCGATTTTAGCATCCCTTTCAGGTCAGCAGATTATCTATACAAAGGATGCGGACAGGCAATTATCCTCGGCAGAATTTACAAAGCTTATGACGGCATACACTACCTACAAATTGTATGGACTGGACAAAACGCTGATTGTTCCTGATAACATTAATGAATATACTAATTATATGGAAACAAATATGAACCTTAAGCCGGGTGAAGAGATTAAAAGCTCTGACCTTATTTACGGTATGATAATGGGACAGGCAAATGATGCGGCATTGACTGTTGCGATGTGTTACAGCAGCATAGAAGAATTTGTTGGTAAAATGAATGAATATGCCAAAAATCTGGGTATGACAAACACTGTTTTTACCAATACAACAGGACGTAATGATGAAAAGCAGTACACAACTGCAAATGACCTGCTTATACTTTACAGGGAATTTTATAAGGATAAAAATCTATATCCCTTTTTGTCAACAAAAAATATCATAATTCCTGCTACAAACCTATCTGCTGAAAGGTCTTAC
>JAZSKK010000046.1:0-9699 GCA_045534795.1 Clostridia bacterium
AGGCCATTTCCTCGATCAAACGCGGCGTTGATATGGGGGCCTGTGAGATTGTGGTCAATTCCATCGACACCGACGGTGTGAAGAAGGGCTTTGATCTGCCAATGTTGGAAGCTGTCTGCAATGCTGTCAATGTTCCCGTCATAGCTTCCGGCGGTGCAGGTTCCATGTCCGACTTTACAACGCTGTTCCAGTCGATTCCTGCAATTTCTGACGGTCTTGCATCTTCTATCTTCCATTTTGGTGAAGTGGAAATTAAGGATTTAAAACAGGAACTTAAAAATAATAACATCAATGTAAGACTTTAAGGAGATGTGGATATGATTAATGTAAATGAACTTAAATTTGATGAAAATGGTTTGATACCTGCCATAGTTGTAGATGATAAAAGTAAAAAGGTACTTACGTTGGCATATATGAATAAGGAAAGTCTTGAAATAAGCATCAGAGAAAAAAAGACTTGCTTTTGGTCACGTTCAAGACAGGAGTTGTGGCGTAAGGGTGAAACATCAGGCAATTATCAGCACATAGTAAGCATTGTGGCTGATTGTGATATGGATGCACTTACGGTAACTGTAAACAAGGAAGGGCCTGCCTGTCATAAGGGAACAGATTCCTGCTTCACAAACGTTGTTTATGGTGAAAAGGAAAATGACTTTACAACAAAGGTGCTTTACGATATGCTTTGCCAACGTAAGGCGGAAATGCCGGAGGGTTCGTACACAACATATCTTTTTGAAAAGGGTATCGATAAAATACTCAAAAAAGTTGGTGAGGAATGTACAGAGGTTATTATCGCCGCTAAGGATAATGACAAGGCGGAAGCTATTTATGAAATTTCAGACCTTGTATATCACGTAATGGTTATGATGGTTGAAATGGGAATTAGTGTTGATGATATTTTAAAAGAGCTTGGCTCACGTCACATTATAGACCACAAGGTTAAGCAGGAGAAGATGACAAAATGATTTTTTCAGATTTACATATTCATACAAAATATTGTGATGGAAAAAGTCAGCCGGAGGAAATTGTTAAAAAAGCTATTGATATGGGCTTTGAATCCATAGGATTTTCCGGACATTCATATACTGATTTTGATGATTCGTATTGTATGAGCAGTAAAGGTACAAAGCTTTACAGACGAGAATTGGATGAATTAAAGAAAAAATACCCTGAAATTAATATTTTGGTAGGATTGGAGCGAGATTACTATTCCACCGAAAGGGATAATTATGATTACATAATAGGCTCCGTGCATTATGTTGTCAAAGATGGGGTATTTATGGATGTTGACAATACTGCGGAAATAATGGTTGAAAATGTTGAAAAATATTTTAATGGCGATTACAGGGAATATGTAAAAAGCTATTACAATAATATGCGTGAAATTGTTGAAAAAACAAATGCGGATGTTATAGGGCATTTTGACCTTGTTACAAAATTTAATGAGGGTAATAAGTTTTTTGACGAGGATTCTGAATGGTATATGCAGATGGCTTTGGACGCATTAAGGTGTATTACAAAGCACAAGCCTGTATTTGAGGTAAATACCGGAGCAATGGCAAGGGGTTTTCGTACAAGACCATACCCTGCAAAATTTATACTTGAAGAAATTAAAAAGCTTGGATGTGATATCGTTATTACATCAGATTGTCATAATGCAGAAAACCTTGGATTTGCATTTAAAGAGGCAATAGTGTATGTAAAAGATTGTGGTTTTAATAAGGTCAAGGTTTTGACAAAAAACGGTTTTGAATACAGAAATATATAAAAATAAGGCTTAATAGCCTTATTTTTTTTCATTTTCATTTGTTATTTCTTCAAATGCAATATCTTCAGTGAGTGTTTTAAATACATTTGCTATGCTGGAAATCTGCATAACTATATTATCGGCTTCTTCATCTGATGATATTTCCTTTATTTTATCTGTTGCATACACTAATGCTTTTTGCCTGTTGCTTATAAAGGATTTATACACCTTTATAACCTGTTCCTCCGTAAGGTCAACAGGCATAATCTTTTGTATGGTGGATATGCTTAAAGTTTGTTTTAATGTGCAAAATATAATAAGATATGCAAGGTGAATTTTGGAATATCTTTTTTTGATTGGTGCAGGTATTGCCTTTAATTTTACATAGTTATTAATCATAGACTGTGTAATAGGAGCACTTACATTTACATATTGGTTTAAAAGTATTATTACCTGGTCCATATATAATTCTATGTCAGGTAACTGACTCCACGATGGAATGGTGTTTGTTACTTTAGCTTTTTTAAGGTTTTCAAATGCTTTTGATATATTGTCTTTGTTGATGTACATAGTCAATCTCTCCGTTTCTGTAAACAGTTTATCATAATCAAATAAAAAAATCAACAAAAACATTTGACAAGGTATAAAAAATGTGTTAACATAGTATTGAAAACTAGATAAAAAGTTTTTTAATATCATAGGGAGGTACAAAATGGGAATATTAAAGGATGTGAAATCACAGACATTAGGTGAAGAAATTGCCAATTCCGTATCTCACGGTGTAGGAGCAGGGCTTTCCGTGGCGGCGTTGGTGTTATTAATAATTAAAGCGGCACATACCTCAGGTGCTTTGGGTGTAGTGAGTGCGTCAATATACGGCGGAAGTCTTGTTTTATTGTATTTACTTTCCTGTTTATATCACGCATTGGCTAAAACAAGGGCAAGAAGGGTGTTTCAGGTACTTGACCATTGTTCCATATTTATTTTGATTGTAGGGTCATATACTCCTATTGCATTGTGCTATATAGGTGGCATTACAGGATGGGTCATTTTTGGAGTAAATGCAGTGTGTATGATAATTGGCATAGTGTTTAATGCAATAAATATGGATAAGTGGAAAAAGCTTTCAATGGTGCTTTATGTAGTTATGGGGTGGCTTATAGTATTTTCCATAAAGTCAATACTTACCATGCCTTTAGCTTCATTGGTTTTTCTTGTTTTGGGCGGAGTGCTTTATACAGTAGGCATAATTTTTTATAAGGTGGAAAAGTTTAAATATTTTCATTTTATATGGCATATTTTTGTGCTTGGTGGAAGTATTCTGCAATTTTTCTGTGTATATTTTTATGTTTATTAACAGATATATTAAAATGGCATTCTAATAAAAATGGGGTGTAGCAAAAAAATTGCTACACCCCTTTGTTTTTTAATTAGCGTTTGTCTGTAGCTTTTGCTCAAACATATTTTCCAGTATGGCAGGGTTTTTGATAATTTCCTGTGCCTTGTTCTTGTCAATACTGTTTACTACGCTGTCCACGTCAACTTCAGGAATGTTTTGTGTCTGTTGTTTGTCCTTTTCTATTAATTCCAAAAGTCTTTCTTTAGGAATACCGCTGTTTTCGGGTAACAGTCTTACATACCATTCAAAGGAAATATATTTGTTGTTAAGCATATTTTCCAATGTCTTAAGTAATGTAATCTCGCTCCAACGGTTTGAAGGACCGATTTCAATTTTTGTATTAAGCATAAGCTTTTGGAATGCTTTTGACGAAATATAATATACCTTTGATTCGCCGCTGTCATTTTTTACTGTAACTGCCTTTGCTTTATCGGAGGTTACACGCCACATTTCTGCCCATATAAGTGCAACATCTTCAAGATAGTTGTAAAATCTTCGCTTTATACTTTCCAATGGACGTGCGGTCTGTTCCATTACAGCAAGTATTGCCTTACCGCTTGTTGATGATATATCTATATCACCCAGAGCATTGTCATTGGCACCCATAAGGTCCTTTGTAAGCTCTATTGTGCGGTCAAACATATGAAACACATCATTGGATGTGGATTTTGGCGATATGTAGGAAATAACGTCGCTTATAGGCATATTAGCACCGTTTACACCTATGGCAACACCTATCTGATTATTGGGGTTATCCACATAATCTTCATTATAAACCATTTTAGGGAAAGCGGTAAAGGTAGTGCTTGCCATAATCATAGCAGCAATAGTGTTTATGTAATCCTGGTTTGGAATAAGCCCTGTTACATCAGACAGACCAAAAAAGCAGTTCTTTTTATTTTCCTAGGTAAACATTGCCAATGGATATCTGCGGATTTTAAGGTCCACATCCTTAATGTATTCGCAAGACTGAGTGGATTTGGAATAATGTATTGTTCCTGTTTTTTTATCTCTCCACATTTTCAAAAGTACAATGCACATTTCAGAATCCTGTATTTCAATTTTTCCTGTATCTCCTGCAATTTCACGAGTATCATTATCAGGTGAAATCAAATCAAGCTCTTTAAAACCATTTGCCTTTGCTTCTGCCTTTACTTCCTCACAGCTTCTGCGGAAAGCAATAGTAATATATTTTTGGCTTTCAATATCAGGGACATTAGGGTTTGCAGGATATATATTGGTGCCATCTACAAGCTCCATTTTAATTTCCCTGGTTTCCTCATCAATATAAAAATATGCAAAACCGTTACCTGTAAGTGCACCCTCCTGCAACAGCATTTCGTTATTGCAGTCCATTTTAAGCTTGTCCCATAATGTTTCGGAATATTGTGACAAAAGCTGTGTCACCTGATTAAGATGAGGATAATCCTTATCCATACTGTTTTCAGTATTGTACATAATCTTTGTTTCATTTTGCATAATCATTGATACCTTGTACAAAATAACGGGCTTTATTACGTTGAAAACAGGGGTAGGTAAGCCCTCGCTTTGTGTATCACCCCATTGGTCACCCTGAAAATATCTGTAATTTTCATCAACAGTATTGTAATAGTCAATCCTTCTTTTAAAATCTATTCCGTTCTGATATTCCTGCCACGCGGTTGTTAAATTATTCATTTAATTCACCTCTCCTTCTGTTTGCATAATTTAAAATGTTTTCCATACCCTTGCTTATGCGTTTTTCTTCGTCAGATATGTTTGTTTTTTTGCGGATTAAACCGTTGATTTTGCCTCCTGATGCGATTTTTTGACCATCACGCACACCAAGTCGGTAAACTACAAAACCGCATACAAAGGCAAAAATAAGCATTATGTTGTTCATATTAATTTCTCCTTAAAAATTTAATTAGGTCGTCCCCTTCAAAGGAACTTGTTTTTCTTGAATTATTCTGTTTGGGTATTTTATTGTGTTGCACTGCAAAATACCTGAGAGCATCAGGAAGATGTGTAATGTTGTGAGGATTTGTTGCACAATCATTAGGGTTAACTTCATCGTGTTGTATTGATGACAGATGTTTAATAAGGCTGGTACATGTTGAAAATATTTTAATTCGTGGCTCTGGATTGCATTTTAGCAATTCCTTGATACACAGCCATCCTGCAACTCTGTCATTGTTACTCTTTATAAGATGTAAGCCGTATTCTCTGAAAATATCTGCTCTGCATCTTCCTGATTCCTGAGACCTGCTCCACAGGTCTGGAGGTGCATAGGTACAATATACATTTTCCCTTGATATTGCCTTAATCTCTTTACATCCTTCGCTTATAATCATATTTGGTTTGTTATATTCACGAAAAACATAACATTCTCCCATTGAGTTTACGGCTATCCACAGTACTGCAAAGCAGTCAAGGCCATAGTCTATGGTACGGTAAATACGCCAGTCATTGGGTATTTCAAAAGGCTTTATTACGTGTATTTCACGCTTAAATTCATCAAAATATTGTCCATCAAAAATATCCCAATCACCATACAGCAATGCTTTTTTGTTTTTTTCATCAAGGTTTTCAAGACGTTTTACATAATTCTTGTCCTTTTCCATAAGGAATTTGTTGTCCTGCACCTTTGATGGAATAAATATCCTTGTGCCTGTATCAAATGAATGTACAGTATCAGGCTCGCCGATGTCTATAAACCTTTCCTTTACCCATGTGTGCCCCACACCACCGGGATTGGTTGAGGATTTTATGGATTTTGGAAAATCATTTGCACCACGCAAACGCGATATCAGGTAAATATAAATATCTTCCGTAAAATGAGTAAGCTCGTCAAAGCGTATTACGTCGAATTCCGCCGATTGATATTTATATACATCCTTTTCACTGTCACAATATCCAAAGTCAATAATGCTTCCGTTTGCAAACTTGCCTGTATGATTTGATGAATTATATTTGAAAACTGTGTTTGGATAAAGTTCCAATGCCGTACGGATAATTGATTTGTCAAGTTCAGGAAAAGTACGGCGGAATATTATTTGTTTAGAGCCTGGATATTCAAGTGCATATAAAAAGGCATCGACTATTTGACCATAGGATTTACCTCCACCTGCAGCACCGCCGAATAAAACCTCATCAGCCTGAGCTTTTATAAATTTTTCCTGTTTGGACGTTATTTCTATGTCTATGTTATCACCTCCCCTCACAGAAATAATAACACATAAAAATATGCAAAAGTTGGCAAAGTTTTTGTGTTATATCACCCTGATGCAAAATATAATGAAAATGTTTGTTCTTATTTTGAATTTTTTCTTTACAAATCTGCCAATTTCAATGTATAATTATATGAAAGGGGGTTTTTATATGTCTAACCTGATTAACTATATTTTATATTTTAAGCAATTTATAGGGATAAAGGATATTATAGACATCCTTATTGTTGCCTATGTTATATACAAAGGAATAAAGCTGTTGCGTGAAACCCGTGCGGCTACGCTGGTAAAGGGTATTGTTATACTTATACTTGCCATGCAGCTTAGTTCCCTGTTGAATTTGTATCTGGTAAACTACATACTTGTAAATGCTATGCAGGTTGGGTTTATTGCGTTGTTTGTGGTTTTTCAACCGGAATTACGTCGTGGTCTTGAAAAAATGGGACGAAGCAAATTTGGCAACATCCTTTCTTTTTATGAAGAAAATGACGAGGAACAGACCTCTATGACGGTGTCGCGTATATGTCACGCAATGGAAAATCTTTCTGCCAACAGGGTAGGTGCTCTTATAATTTTGGAAAGGCAGACAAAAATTGGAGATATTATAAGAACGGGTGTAACCCTTAATTCTGAAATAACGGCAGAACTTTTGGTTAATATTTTTGTGCCAAATACCCCTTTGCATGACGGAGCAGTTGTGATTAGAAACAACAGGATAGTTGCGGCAGCCTGCTTTTTACCCCTTACTCAAAATTCCGAGCTTAATATAGAGCTTGGTACAAGACATCGTGCCGCAATAGGAATAACTGAAACTTCTGACTGTGTTGCGTTGGTAGTATCGGAGGAAACAGGTAAAATTTCACTTGCTCTTGAGGGTACACTTACAAGAAATCTTACGGTAGAATCCCTTGAAAGAGCTTTGACAAAAATCCTTTCACCTGAACCAAATCAGCTGAATAATAAAAAATTCAAAATATGGAAGGGGTTGAAGAATGATGAAAAAACTGTTTGAAAATGAGTTGTTTTTAAAAATTTTTTCAATAGTTGTTGCATTTTTTTGCTGGGTATATATTATTTTTATCACCAATCCCCAGATAGAGGTTAAAATTTCGGGTATTCCTATTACACTTTCTGACCATCAGTATATTAAAAATGAAGGGTATATAGTATCTAACGAAATAAACTCTACCATAGATATAAAGGTAAAAGGTACAAGGCAGATGCTTGCAAATATAAATAAAGATAGCGTAATTGCTTATGTAAGCCTTTCAGATTGTACAGATAAGAAGACATACGAGCTTCCTGTAAATATAAAACTGCCATACGAGGATATTAGCCTTGTAAGTAAAAGCGTTCAGAAAATATCTATATCTGTTGATAATTATGTGACCAGAGATTTCCCTGTAAGCTATACCTATGCAGGTGAACTTAAAAACAGTAACTATATGATAGAGGATACCGAACTTTCATCATCTACTGTTACGGTTTCGGGTCCTGAATCATTGATAAAGACTATTGAAAAGGCAACAATAGATATCGATATTAACAAAGCATCTGACAATGTAACAGGATATGCGTCAGTGAACCTGCTTAACAGTAATAATGCACCTGTTGTAGCAAGCAGTCTGGATATTAAATCAGGTGATAATGCATATAAATGTATTGTTTATGAAAAGAAAAATGTAGATGTAAAGCCTGCAATCAGCAACAATTCTCAAAATTATAAATGCAGTGTTACAGACCACCCCACAATTACACTTGTAGGTCCTGCATCTGACATTGACAGAATAAGCTCAATTTCCACATCACCTTTTTATGTGGAAAACAGTCGGTTGCCCGACACATATACAGCTAATCTGATTATTCCTGAAAATGTTACTGTTGAGGAAGATATTAAAACAGTAAAAGTATTGGTGGAAAAACAATGATAAAAATTATAAATAATATTACAGTTCCTCTTGAAACCACAAAAGAGAAACTGGTTTCTATTGCCGTAAAAAAGAGTGGTTTATCCAAAAAATCCATTACAGGATATAAAATAAATAAGCGTTCTGTTGATGCGAGAAGAAAAAGGGTGCAGTTTAATTACAGCATATCACTTTTTACGGAAAATGATGAAGACAAGCGTATATATGAAGTATTAAAAAAAGGTACGAAGAAATTAGAAGCACGGCCTGTTATTATTGGTACAGGTCCTGCAGGTTTGTTTTGTGCATATATTTTAGCAAAAAACGGTTATAGACCAATAGTGTTTGAACGTGGAAAAAAGGTTGAAGAACGTGTAAAGTCGATTACCTTGCTTAACCAGACGGGAACATTGGATACACAGACTAATATACAGTTTGGCGAAGGTGGGGCAGGTACATTTTCCGACGGTAAGCTGACCACAAGAATAGGCAGTGAATATTGCGGAAGGGTGCTGGATATATTTACAGATTTTGGTGCACCTGATGAAATACAGTATTTTGCAAAACCTCATATTGGCACAGATATACTGCGTGATGTAGTGGTTAATATAAGAAACGAGATAATTCGCCTTGGCGGTGATGTTTATTTTGAAAACAGACTTGAAGATGTTGTTGTAAAAAACGGCAAGGTAGATTCTGTAAAGGTGAATAATGAATATGTTGACTGTAAAGTACTTGTGCTTGCCATAGGGCATTCTGCAAGGGATACCTATTATATGCTAAGCGGTAAAGGTATTTTTATGGAACCTAAAGCTTTTGCAGTAGGTGTACGTATTGAACACCTGCAAAGCTATATAGATAATACGCAATATGGAGATTTTGCAGGGCATCCTATGTTAGGTGCTGCGGATTATGCAGTCAGATATAACGGAGCGGAGCGTTCGTGCTTTTCATTTTGTATGTGTCCGGGTGGATACGTTGTAGGAGCAATGTCGGAGGAGGATACCGTGGTAACAAACGGTATGAGTAATTATGCACGTGACGGTGTAAATTCCAACAGTGCATTGGTTGTAAATGTAAATCAGGATGATTATGACGGAATACTTGGCGGTATAGAGCTTCAGAGGCAAATGGAAAAGGCTGCTTTTAATAAAAGTCATCCGTACTATGCACCTGTGCAGAATACACAGGATTTTTTGAATAACAGGTTGTCCTTAAATATAAAAAATCCTGTTCCCACATATCCTGTTGGATATGTAGAAACAAACATTAATAAAATCTTGCCGGATTTTGTGTCACGTACTATGCAGGAAGCTTTACCTTATTTTGATACAAGGATGAAAGATTTTACTCAAAATTCTGTAATAACAGGTGTTGAAACACGTACCTCTGCACCTGTGTGTGTTACCAGAGGAGAAGATATGCAGAGTATAAATA
>JAZSKK010000007.1:0-6604 GCA_045534795.1 Clostridia bacterium
AATTCTTTTGGATTTTTCTGTTTTTTTGGTTGAATCATATACTTTTATTTTACATAAATATACTTTAATAATTTTATTATTAATTATTACGGATACCTTTAATTTTGCAAACAAAATAATAAATAATAAAATCAAAATCAATGCCGCAACAGAACACCCTACTATAATGAGCGTATCCATATACATCATCCTTGTATTAATTATTTTCAACATCCTCAATTACGAAGTTGTCCACAGGCATAAGCTCTTCCAAGCCTGAAATAGCAAAAGTACGTAAAAATTCATCAGTAGTGCCTAAAAGAGAAGGTCTGCCCGGAGCATCAACTCTTCCAACAACTTCAACAAGACCAAGTTCCAAAAGTCTGCTGACTGAATTATCACAATTAACGCCCCTGACGTGTTCAATAGATGCTCGTGTTATAGGCTGCTTGTAAGCAATAATCGCCAAAACCTCCATTGTAGCCTTTGACAGAGGATTTTTCTTCTTAGGCTCTACAATCTTCTGAACATATTCAGCAAATTCACCACGGGTTGACATTTGATATTTATCACCCAGTCTTATTATTTTTACACCACGTTTGTCATAATTATACTTGTCCATCATATTTTTTAACAAATCTCGCAGTTGTTCGGGTTCAACTTCAGTAATTTCACTTAATTTTTCGATATGTAAAGCCTCACCTGATGCAAAAAGACATGCCTCAATGATTGACTCAATATTCGGTACGCTCAAGTTCATTTTCATCAATTTCTCCCTCACCAACATAAGTTATTTCAAAGCCGCTGTCCTCATTACCCACAACTATCCTGTTCATTTTCATAAGTTCTAAAACTGCAAGGAAGGATGCAACAGCTTCATCTCTGCTTTTTACATTTTTAAACATATCTTTGAATTTAATCTTTTTCTTGAATAAAAATCTTTTTACAAATTCCTTTACTTTTGTAAATACAGGTATTGGGTCACGTCCTACAATTCCTGAAAATTTCTGTATCGAAACAGGCTTTTTCCGGTCAATAAGATATACAACCTCTTCCGCTGCTGATTTAAGACTTTCTAAAGTAACAAGCTTTAAACTTTCATCAATTAAAATAGGCTGAATATAATCACGTTCTTTAAAAAATGAAAAACCACCCGAAAATTCCTTTTCTCTCAAATAATCAGCCGCCATTTTCATACGCTTATATTCTTCAAGTCTTTTAGTAAGCTCTAACCTTGGGTCTTCTTCTTCCGTTTCTTCCTCATCCTTTGGTAAAATCATTTTTGACTTAATATAAAGAAGATTTGCAGCAAGCACTAAAAATTCACTTGAAACCTCAATATCATAATGGTCCATTTCCTGAATATAATCAAGATATTGCTCTGTAATTTCAGAAATAGGAATATCATATATACTTACTTTATTTTTATTTATAAGATGCATAAGCAAATCCAAAGGACCTTCAAAGATTTGCAGTTTAAATGCTATTTGCTTCAATTATGCCACCCCTAGTACTGTAAGAAGTTTAATAACTAATCGCAGTAAATTATCTATAAGATTGTAAACACCAGTACTTATAATTCTTGATGTCATATTCGTAAATGACAATATAAGAATCAAAATAATACCATATTGCTCATACGTCATAAGTTTAAAATAATATTTATGAGGTAAAAAAGCAAACAAAACCTTTGAACCATCAAGCGGTGGAATAGGCAACAAATTAAACATAGCTAAAACCGCATTGTATTGTGCACTTAAAGTAAAGAACAAAATTAAATATTCATTCCAACCGTTAATAATACCCAACGCATACAACAGCAAGGAAATAAACACCAATAAAATGTTCATCAAAGGCCCTGCAAGGGCTGTTATAGCCATACCTTTTTTTGGGTCACGGAACCTATACATATCAACAGGTACAGGCTTTGCCCAACCAATGCCTGAAATTATAAGCATCAAAAAGCCTAACCAGTCAATATGGTTTAACGGATTCAAAGATAATCTACCATTATATTTTGCAGTTTTATCGCCCATAACATAAGCAGCAAGACCATGTGCCATTTCGTGCAAGGTAAAGCTGATTATCAATATTGGAACGGTAAAAAACAACTTAATTATATCAAACAACAAAATTCACCTTTTTTCAAATAATTACCCAATTATTTTATCACATTTTTCAAAAAGTGTCAATTTTGATTATTGAAATATTTGTATATATTTTGAGCAGTTTTCACGTCAACTACTTTTGATAATTCTTCAACATCGGCACTCTTTATGGTATTTATGGACTTAAATGTCTTTAACAGCTTGTTCTTTTTTGCCTCACCTACGCCATATACATTTGTGAGTTCTGATTTTAATGTGCTCTTTTTATGCTTTTTGTGAAACGAAGTTATGGCAAAACGGTGAGTTTCATCCTGTATTTGTGTAAGGAACTTAAATATAGCATCAGTTTTTTTAATATATATTTCGCTATCTTCAGTAGTTACTCCGCGAGTTCTGTGCCTGTCATCCTTAACCATACCAAAGACAGGTATGTCCAGTTTGTAAAAATCAACAATTTCTTTAGCCGCCTTTACATGCCCCTTACCACCGTCAATCAAAATCAAATCAGGTAATTCAAATCCCTTTACCCTTTCTACACCATTTTCAAGGCGTCTGTATAAAGTTTCACGAATACTTTCATAGTCATCTGAACCATCAACAGATTGAATATTAAACAATCTGTAATCGGTTTTTTTGGGAGTGCCGTTTTCATAAACAACACATACCCCAACGCTGTCAACGCCTGATATATTTGAAATATCGTATGATTCAATCCTCATTGGAAGTTTATCCAGGCCAAAGGTAGATTTAATCTGATATATCAAATCATTCAACTTCTTTTTGCCTGTATCGACCTTTAAAATATGAAGCTTCAATAATTCAACTGCATTATTTTCTGCCATTTTTATAAGCTTTGCGTTGTCGCCTCTTGACGGCACATTCACAGTAATTTTGTTACCGCATTTTTCCGAAAGCCATTGTTGAATTAATTCCATATCCTCTATATTTTCCTGTATATAAATTTTATTTGGAATAAAGTTTGTAATTGAATAATGTTGTTTAATAAAATCAGTTAAAAGGCTTTCTTTTGATTCTTTATCAACATTTTTTATTATAAAATGTTCTCTGTTAACCATCTTGCCTCCTCTTATATTCAACAGCACTATGCAGACTTAAACCCCAATATCTGCAATAGCAACAACATCTTTATTGTTTAATGATGTGGATGTAATTCTTTGTTCATCCCGTATATGCTTTATAACATTAATTTTATCCCTTAATTTTGCAGCTTTTTCAAAATGTAATTTTTCTGCAGCATCATTCATAGAATCTTCCAAAATTTTTAAAACTTCAGAATAGTTTCCGTTTAAAAAATCCACAATCTTTTCAAATTGTTTTTTATATTTCTCCTGGTTGATTTTATTACTGCATGGTGCGGAGCATTTTCCAATTTGATAATTAAGACACGGTCTGTCTTTACCTATATCTCTTGGCAAAACCCTGTTACATGACCTTATATTAAATACGGTTTTTACCATATCAATAGTTTCATTAACTACACGTGTATTAATATACGGACCAAAATACATCCCTTTATCCTTCAATACTTTTCTGGCAAGCATTATTCTTGGGTAATCTTCGTACATTGTTATTTTTATATAAGGGTAGGTTTTATCGTCCTTAAGCAAAATATTATAATAAGGCTGGTGTTGTTTGATAAGGTTACATTCCAAAACCAATGCCTCAAATTCACTTGAAACAATAATATATTCAAACCTTACAATATTTTTAACCATTGCAATAACCTTTGGTGTATGAGATGAATTTTTTCTAAAATATGACGAAACTCTATTTTTTAAATTTTTTGCTTTACCAACATATATGATTTCGTCATTTTTATCATACATAAGATAAACACCAGGATTAGTCGGTAAATTTTTTACTGATTCTTCAATAGTCATAGCAAAAACTCCTATAAATAAAAAAATAGTCCTGCATACACACAGAACTATCCCTGTAATAAAAAAATATTATTCAGCAAAGTTTGAAAAAATTAATTCTACCAAAGCCATAACAGCCTGTTCTTCATCAGCACCGTCAGCAATAATATTGATGTTAACACCCCTTGTAATACCAAGTGATAGAACACCCAACAAGCTTTTTGCATTAACTCTTCTTTCATCCTTTTCAACCCAAATGCTTGATTTGAATTCGTTAGCCTTTTGAATAAAAAAAGTTGCAGGTCTTGCATGTAAACCAACCTGATTGCTAACTAATACTTCTTTTGAAAACATACAACCTCTCCTTCATGCTTCAGGAATAATTTTATATAACAATAGAATACTAAATTTTTTTTACAAAGTCAACATAAATTTAAAAATTTGTTAATATTTACATCTTTTTTTATTAAAATATGTATTATTTTAGCCAATCTAATACAATATCCTTACGATGTATCATTTCATCAATACGTTCAACATAGTCCTTAGCCTCTTTAACATTAAATACCCTTTCTATTCTGTCATTGGGTAAATTAACTATTTTTGTTACACCACCGCATCCCATAGAAATTATACTGTTAGTTTCTTCCATTATCATAATATTATACAAACATTCTTTACCCTCTTTGGAATAGCCAATGTTTTCAAGATTACCAACCATGTGCTTTTGACGATATAAATAATACGGAAAATATTTATTATCACCAAGCTTTTCTATTGAATAATTTACCATACTCTCCACTGTGCTTTCGTCAGTAATTGCATAATCACCAAGCTTTTCGTGTAAAATTGAGCCTCTTTTTATACTCATAGTATGCACAGTAATACATTCAGGTGCAAGTTCAATTACACTGTTTACAGACTTTTTGAATTCTTCAAGTGTTTCTGTAGGTAAGCCTGCAATCAAATCCATATTTATATTATCGAATCCGCACTCTCTTGCAAGCTTAAAGCTTTCATAAACGTCATCTACGATATGTGCTCTCCCTATAACCTTAAGTATATTATCATTCATTGTTTGGGGATTAATACTTATTCGCGTAACACCGCACTTTTTTAAGGTTTCAAGCTTTTGACGGTCAATAGTATCAGGCCTGCCTGCCTCAACAGTAAATTCAACAAGATTTTCTAGATTAAAGCATTCAAAGCATTTATTAATAACATCTTCCAAATCCATAGCAGACAACGTTGTTGGTGTACCACCGCCGAAATACAAAGCAACAACATTGTATTTGGTTTTTTTCAATAGTTCAGCCGTATATTCAATCTCTAGCTTCAGGTTTTTAATAAAGGAACGCATATATTTTTTGTTATTTGCTGCTGAATTTGTAACGAATGAACAATATAAACATCTCGTCTTACAAAAAGGTACTCCTATGTATAAGCACACATCATTTTTATTAAAATTTTCAAGAATTTTCATTTCCCTGACTGCAATATTTAAAGTAAGCTGTGTCTTTTCATTACTGACCTTAAGCTCATCTTGGAATTTACTTACAAAATCATCTGCCGTACAACCTAAACCAAGCATGGTTCTTGCTATTTTAACAGGACGAATACCCGTTACTTCACCCCATAAATTTTTCATATTAGTTTGCCCTCACGTATGGATTGTTTAGTTTTTCATCAATTATTGTTGTTGATTCGCCATGTCCCGGATACACAACAGTATTATCAGGTAAATCATATAGCTTTTTAATGGAATTTTTAAGTTCTTCAAAATTACCGTCAATAAAGTCTGTTCTGCCTATGGAATATTTAAACAAGGTATCTCCTGAAAATAAAATATCACCAACATATACAGAAATACTGCCCTTGGAATGGCCGGGAGTATGAATTATAAATAATTCATCATTTCCGAGCATATACGTTTCACTATTACTATGTAAAGTAATGTTCTTTACAGTTTTTTCTTTGTTTTTCATATACACATTAAAAACATCATATTCTTTTAAAATAGATAAAACATCATTTTTATGCATTAAAACCAAAGCTTTTTCAAAATTCGACATATAAAATTCCATACCGCCAATATGGTCAAAATGACCGTGTGTAAAGATAATATACTTTACATTATAATTGTTATTTAATATGTCAGAAATTAAATTATTACATACTTCACCCGGGTCTATGATTGCACATTCATTGGATTTTTCATCAACCAACAGATAACAATTCGTCTGATACATACCAACAGTATATTTTTTAACAAACATTATAATTCTCCTATTAGTGTTTTAATCGGGAAACAGATGTAACACTTTCAATACTTCGCAATGCTTTCATAAGCTTTTGAATCTGTTCCTGAGATGTTACTATAGCTGTAATGTTTATAATTGCAAGATTATCCTTGGTAACGCGACTGTTCACAGCCTTCAAGGATGATTTTGCAGCTGATACCACATTCATTACATCAACCATAAGACCATTACGGTCATTAGCAATAATCTGCAAATCAGATGTATAATCGGAATTTTGCTTTGATGACCACCATACTTCAATAAATCTATTAGCGTCAACATCATTGATATTAGTTATATTTACACAAGTCGGATCGTAGCCATGTCGTTCTGTGAG
>JAZSKK010000187.1:0-2393 GCA_045534795.1 Clostridia bacterium
GAAAATAAAAGTCTTTTTGAAAATGATTTGCAGGTAGATATTAAAAGGCTTTCGCAGAAGGAAAGCATTCAGGTTTTTGCCTGCTTTATTGATCCTTTGTATAAGAACTGTGCAAAGGAAAGATTCCAAAAGGTTGTGGATAATTTTTACCGTGAGGCAGAAAAGAGCAGAATTGATATTTGCAAAAGCTATGAAGATATCTGCAATAAAACGGGCAGGGTAAAGGCGATTTTAAGTCTTGAAGGAGGAGAACCCATTGAAGCCCTTGAGGATTTGGACTATTTAAAAAGCCGTGGTGTTTTAATGATTGCACCAACCTGGAATTATAAAAATCAGCTTGGGTGTGGCGTTTTGGAAAAGGAAGATACCGGACTTACCGACTTTGGAAAAAAAGTGATAGGGCGTATGAATGAACTGGGGATTTTAATTGATGCATCCCACCTGAGTGAAAAATCATTTTGGGATGCCGCCAAAATTTCAACAAAACCAATTTGTGCAAGCCATTCCAACTCAAAATCGGTTACGGATAATCCGAGAAACCTGACCGACAGTCAATTTTGCAGGATAAGAGATATGCACGGCTGTGTGGGAATAAATTTTTATCCGCCGTTTTTAGGGGAAGATATAAAATGTGCAATAGACCATATTGACAGGTTCTTAACCCTTGGCGGTGAGGATAATATTGGCATAGGCAGTGACTTTGACGGAGTAGACCGTTTACCAAAAGGTGTCACAGGATGTCAGGATATGGAAAAGGTGATAAAAATGCTTCCGTATTCTGAAAAAATACGCAAAAAAATAGCCTGCGAGAACTTTTTAAGGGTGATTAAAGCACAAAATTGTTGAATTTGTATATTTATATAAGGTAATAAAATAATATTTTGTATAACAAATTTTGAAATTTTTGATATATAAATATTGCATTTTTGATTAAAAAGTGGTATAATAGACCTAATATTTTATAAAAAATGAAATTTTGACAAAGTCAAAAATTCAAAATGGAGGAAATTATGGTTTCAAAAAAGGCGGCAGGTGTTTCCCCATCACCAACACTTGCAATAGACTCAAAATTTAAAGAAATGAAAGCAAACGGCGAAGACGTTGTTGGCTTTGGCTGTGGAGAGCCGGATTTTGACACTCCTGAACATATAAAGAAAGCGGCTATTGACGCAATTATGAACGGTGAAACAAAGTACACACCGGCAGCAGGTACATTAAAGCTTCGTCAGGCCGTTGCAGATAAGTTTGAACGTGAAAACGGACTCTGCTATAAACCGACAGATATCGTTGTATCAAACGGTGCTAAGCATTCTTTGGTTAACGCATTTATGGCAATCTGCAATCCGGGAGATGAGGTAATTATCCCTGCACCGTACTGGGTAAGCTATCCTGAGATGGTAAAGCTTGCAGATGGCGTTCCTGTGGTTGTTAATGCAACAGAAGAAAACAACTTTAAGGTAACAGTTGCTGAGCTTAAGGGTGCCCTTACTGACAAAACCAAGGCGATTGTTATAAACAGCCCGTCAAACCCGACAGGTATGGTTTATACAGAAGCTGAGCTTCGTGAAATTGCTGATTTTGCGGTAGAGAATAATCTATACGTTGTTTCAGACGAAATTTACGAGCATCTGATATATGAGGGTAAACACGTCAGCATAGCATCTTTTAACGAAAAGATTAAAGACCTTACAATAGTAATTAACGGTGTTTCAAAAACTTTTGCCATGACAGGCTGGAGAATAGGCTATGCCGCTGCTAATCCTGAAATTGCAAAGGCAATGGCAAACATTCAGTCTCACGCATCTTCAAACCCTAACTCAATTGCACAGGCTGCAACAATTGCGGCTTTAGAGGGCGGAATGGAAGCGGCTGATGCAATGCGTAAGCAGTTCAAACGCCGTCGTGATTTTATGGTGGATATGTTCAACAGCATTGACGGAGTTTCTTGTAAACGTCCAAACGGTGCATTCTACATTATGATGAACATTGATGACCTTTTGGGAAGAACAATGTATGGCGTTACAATAAATAATGCTGATGATTTTGCAAAGCTGTTCTTAGACGTTGCAAAGGTTGCAGTAGTTCCGGGAACAGGCTTCGGGGTTAATAACTACGTAAGATGGTCTTATGCTACAAGTATGGATAATATCGTTGAAGGTATAGAACGTCTTAAGAAATTCCTGCACGCAGCAGAATTTTAAATATAACGGAATTTAAAATCCTCTTTTTGCATAGTATGTACTACTATGTACAAAAGGGGATTTTTTGTATGCGAAATAAAAAAGGCATTTTATTTTTCATTTTTCTGCTGTTATATGGGCTGGGGGTTTGTATAGGAAGCACAAGACAGGTTTTAGTTGGTGACCAGAATGGTATGTACGAATATCTTGAAA
>JAZSKK010000230.1:0-5816 GCA_045534795.1 Clostridia bacterium
CTCTACCGCAATCCCCAGCGCTTTTGCAATGTTCGCCCGCATGGTGTCAATGTGGGGACGCATTTTAGGCGCCTGGGCAATAATGGTAGCATCGATATTTTCAATAAAAAAGAAATTTTCTTCCAAATGATCCTTCAACAGGTGAAATCATTGTTGCAAAGGGCGAACTTATGACTCTTGCAGATGCAGGTAAGATTGTTGCTGCAGGTATTGAATCTGTTAAAATTCGCTCAGTTCTTAAGTGCGAACTTCCTGTTGGTGTTTGTGCTAAGTGTTATGGTTCAAACCTTGCGGTTTCAGGCAAGATTAATATCGGTGAATCTGTTGGTATTATTGCTGCTCAGTCTATCGGTGAACCTGGTACACAGCTTACAATGAGAACATTCCATACAGGTGGTGTTGCTCAGGCAGAAGATATTACACAGGGTCTTCCTCGTGTAGAAGAATTGTTTGAAGCAAGAAAGCCAAAAGGTCTTGCACTTATTGCTGAAATCGGCGGCAGAGTGGCTATTGAAGAAATTAAGAATAAGAGAAAAGAAATCAAAATCTTCAATGACGATACAGGTGAAACTGTTTCTTACCCTATTTCATACGGTTCAAGAATCAAGGTTGAAGAAGGTCAGATTATCGAACCAGGTGACGAGCTTACAGAGGGTTCAGTTAATCCGCATGACATCCTAAGAATTAAGGGTGTAACTGCTGTTCAGAATTATTTAATTCAGGAAGTACAGCGTGTTTACAGACTTCAGGGTGTTGATATTAATGACCGTCACGTAGAAGTTATTGTAAGACAGATGATGCGTAAAGTACGTGTTGAGGACCCGGGTGATACATTGTTGCTTTCAGGTTCTTTGGTTGATATTTCAACTCTTAAGGATGCAAACAAAGCACTTGAAGAAGGTCAGACACCTGCAACATACACAGATGTTCTTTTGGGTATCACAAAGGCTTCTTTGGCTACAGATTCATTCTTGTCCGCAGCTTCGTTCCAGGAAACAACAAGAGTTCTTACAGACGCTGCTATCAAGGGTAAGATTGACCCATTGCTTGGTCTTAAGGAAAATGTTATTATCGGTAAGCTTATTCCTGCTGGTACAGGTATGGCAAAATACAGAAATGTAAATGTAGAAAAACCAGTTTCTGAATCCGAAATAATTGAATAATTAACATAAAAACCCAAAGCCTTTTGCTTTGGGTTTTTATTTTCTTATATCAATAATATTGCATATTTTAATATTTTGTTTTATAATTTAACTGGAAGTATTTGAATGTTTTTTTCTCCTGTCTTGACAAAAGTCTAATTATGTCAAATGTTGTTGAAAGTTGAAACAAATAATTGTAAAAATAATATATAAAGGAGTCCAACGATGAAATTTATAAGTAACATTTGCTATGGTAAATCTAAACATCCTGAGCAATATCTTGATATTTATTTGCCGGATAAAGAATCTTTTGAAGTTTTTGTGTATATGCATGGAGGCGGAATAGAAGCAGGGGACAAATCAAGTGTCAAAAAAGTTGGTGAATATGTAGCGAATCAAGGAATAGCGTTTGTATCAATAAATTACAGAATGTATCCACAGGCTGTGTATCCGCAGTTTATTTGCGATTCAGCCGAAGCGGTGGCTTGGGTATATAAAAATATTGGCGAGTATGGAAATTGCGAAGGAATTTATATAGGTGGCAGTAGTGCAGGAGGCTATCTTTCAATGATGCTTTGTTTTGATTATAAATATTTGTTGCCATATAAGCTGCCTTCCGATGTTATAAAAGGATATATCCACGATGCGGGTCAGCCAACAACACATTTCAATGTGCTGAGGGAAAGAGGAATTGATTCCAGAAAAGTAATAATTGACGAGGCGGCACCGATATATCATATTGGAAATGCTGAAAGTTATCCGCCTATGATGTTTATTGTTTCTGATAACGATATGAAAAACCGATATGAACAAACACAATTGACCATCTCTACATTAAAGCATTTTAAATATGATGAGAGTAAAATCCATTATCAGCTTATGCATGGTACACATTGTCATTATTCAAGAACAGAAGAGTTTGGCAAAATTATTTGTGATTTTATAAAAAATATTGAGAGATAATTTTGAGAGAATAATGAAACAAATCCCTTGCGTTTTTTGTGTCAAGTCTATACAATTTAAAACATTAGTTTGCTGATTTTAAATATTTACATTTTAAAAACAAAATAAATCTTCACAAAAGATTTTTGTTGTGTTATAATGTACATTGTTGTTTAAGTAAAAAACTTAAAAAATACTTGACATACTTGACATATTATGTTAGAATATTGGAGGCTGTGGAATAATGTTTAAAAATATACAAAATTCCAACAGGGTGGTAGGGCTTAAACAAGTCAGTCGCTCTATTGAAGAGAATACCGCCAAAAAGGTGTTTCTTGCAAAGGATGTTGCACCTGATATTTACGATAAAATCGTGAATTTATGTAATGTAAAAGGCGTTGAAATTGAGTTTGTTGATTCTATGAAACAACTTGGAAACGCTTGTAAAATCGACGTTCCTGCGGCGGTTGCTGCAATAATTGGTTAGTGCTCCTGTGGTAGTTTACACTTGCCATGGGTTCATTATATGTCAAATTATATACAGGAGGTGAAAGTAATTGCCAACATTTAATCAGCTTGTAAGAACAGGTCGTGCGACTTCTGTTAAAAAGTCAACAGCTCCTGCCTTACTAAAGGGTTTTAACTCTTTAAGAAAAAAAGCTACAAATCAGAGTTCTCCACAAAAGAGAGGCGTTTGTACAGTAGTTAAAACTATGACACCTAAAAAGCCTAACTCAGCTCTTCGTAAAATTGCCAGAGTTCGTCTTACAAATGAAATCGAAGTTTCTGCTTACATTCCGGGTGTGGGTCATAACATTCAGGAACATAGCGTTGTTTTGATTCGTGGCGGTAGAGTTAAGGACCTTCCGGGTGTAAGATATCACATTATTCGTGGTACTTTGGATGCTGCAGGTGTTGCTGCACGTCGTCAGAGCCGTAGCTTGTACGGTGCTAAAAAGCCTAAGGAAGGTAAGTAATTAATCAAGTAGAATCTCGTACCATGGTGTACGAAACAAATCACAAAAATGGTGCGTTTTCACCGTGGTATATTTAATATATATATCCTGAAATGCGCGCTGACGCAATTTAATTTGCGAGTACCAGTGATTTCATTTATTTATGAAGGAGGGAAGGAAAGTGCCAAGAAGAGGTTTTGTTCCAAAGAGAGACGTATTGCCTGATCCAATGTACGGAAGTAAGGTTGTTACACGTCTAATCAACAATATTATGCTTGATGGTAAGAAGGGTGTTGCTCAGAAAATCGTTTATGATGCATTTGACATTGTAAAGGAAAAGACATCAAAAGACCCTGTAGAGGCTTTTGAAGAAGCTATGAACAACATTATGCCGTTACTTGAAGTTAAAGCTCGCCGTGTAGGTGGTGCTAACTATCAGGTTCCTATGGAGGTTCGTCCTGAAAGACGTCAGACATTGGGACTTCGTTGGTTGACAACTTATTCTCGTGCTAGAAACGAAAGAACTATGAGTGAACGTCTTGCTGCAGAAATTATGGATGCTATGAACGGCATGGGCGGCGCTGTTAAAAAGCGTGAAGATACTCATAAAATGGCTGAAGCTAACAAGGCTTTTGCTCATTATCGTTGGTAATTACACGGGGTCTGTTTGCCCTGCACTATAAAATTTTAACTCCATAAGAAGAGGAAGGAGGAAGAAAATGGGTAGAGAGTTTTCTCTTGAAAAAACCAGAAATATAGGTATCATGGCTCATATTGATGCTGGTAAAACAACAACAACAGAGCGTATTCTATATTATACAGGTATAAACCATAAAATCGGTGATACACATGACGGTACAGCTACAATGGACTGGATGGTTCAGGAACAGGAACGTGGTATTACTATCACATCTGCTGCTACAACTTGCCGTTGGTTAAATCACAGAATTAATATTATTGATACCCCTGGACACGTTGACTTTACAGTTGAAGTTGAACGTTCACTTCGTGTACTTGACGGTTCCGTTACAGTATTCTGTGCTAAGGGCGGTGTTGAACCACAGTCTGAAACAGTTTGGCGTCAGGCTGATAACTACAAAGTACCACGTATGGCATTTGTAAACAAAATGGATATTATGGGTGCTGACTTCTACAACGTAGTTGATATGATGAAGGATCGTCTAAAATGTAATGCTATTCCTATTCAGCTTCCTATCGGTGCTGAAGATGATTTCAAGGGTCTTATCGACTTGCTTGAAATGAAAGCATACATCTATAACGATGATAAAGGTATGGACATTGATGTAGTTGATGTTCCTGCTGATATGATGGACAAAGCAGAAATGTACCGTTCTGAATTAGTTGAAGCTATCGCTGAAAACGATGAAGAACTTATGATGAAATATCTTGAAGGTGAAGAATTGACAATCGAAGAACTTAAAAAAGGTCTTCGTGCTGCTACAATCAGCCTTGCTATCACTCCTGTACTTTGCGGTACTGCTTACCGTAACAGAGGTGTACAGAAGCTATTGGATGCTGTTGTTGATTATATGCCTTCTCCATTGGATATTCCAGCTATTGAAGGTATTAATCCTTCAACAGAAGAAGCTGATTGCCGTCATGCTTCTGATGAAGAGCCTTTCAGTGCTCTTGCATTTAAAATTGCTACAGACCCATTTGTTGGTAAGCTTTGCTTCTTCAGAGTATATTCAGGTACTTTGACAAGCGGTTCTTATGTTTACAACTCAACAAAGGATAATAAAGAAAGAATTGGTAGAATTTTGCAGATGCATGCTAACCACAGAGAAGATATTGATATCGTTTATTCAGGTGATATCGCTGCCTGCGTTGGTATTAAGAATACTACAACAGGTGATACTCTTTGTGATGAAAAAGCTCCAATTATATTGGAATCTATGGAATTCCCAGAACCAGTTATTTCTGTAGCTATCGAACCAAAGACTAAAGCTGGTCAGGAAAAGATGGGTATTGCTCTTGCAAAGCTTGCTGAAGAAGACCCAACTTTCAAAACATATACAGACGAAGAAACAGGTCAGACAATTATCGCAGGTATGGGTGAACTTCATCTTGAAATTATTGTTGACCGTTTGCAGAGAGAATTTAAGGTTGAAGCTAACGTAGGTGCTCCTCAGGTTTCTTACAGAGAAGCTATCAGAAAGCCGGTTAAGGTTGACCATAAATACGCTCGTCAGTCAGATGGTAAGGGTCAGTACGGTCACGTTGTTATCGAGGTTGAACCATTAGAACCAGGTTCAGGTTATGTATTCGAAAACAAAATCGTCGGCGGTGCTATTCCTAAGGAATACATCCCTGCTGTTGACGCTGGTATTCAGAGCGCATCCTTGACAGGTGTACTTGCAGGCTACAATGTTGTAGACTTCAAGGTTTCTCTTGTTGATGGTTCATACCACGAAGTTGACTCATCTGAAATGGCGTTTAAAATTGCTGCATCTATGGCTTTCAAGGATGCTTGCCGTAAGGCAGACCCTGTTTTGAAAGAACCTATCATGCAGGTTGACATCGTTGTTCCTGATGAATATCTTGGCGACGTAATGGGTGATTTGAGCTCACGTCGTGGTCAGATTCAGGGTCAGGAAACAAGAAATGGTGCTATCGCTATTTCATCATTCGTTCCACTTGAAAAGATGTTCGGTTATGCAACAGACCTTCGTTCAAGAACTCAGGGCCGTGGTCAGTATACAATGCAGCCAAGCCACTATGACGAAGTTCCAAAGAACATTCAGGACGAAATTAT
>JAZSKK010000058.1:0-2205 GCA_045534795.1 Clostridia bacterium
ACAATGTACATCGTCAGGTAATTGATAATTTTAAAAAAATAAGTAATGTGTGGAATACCAAATCTACCGCCTACGAAACTATATGCCGTACTACTGTACAGGATATTTTGTGTCAGCTTATACAAATTAATGATGCAGTAATACATAACCCAACCCATTATGCAAAAATAGAAATTGTTAAAAAGTATATAAATGACAATTACACAAAGTCAATTTCCGTAGATGAACTTGCATCACTAGTTAATTTAAGTCAATCTCATTTTCGTAAGATATTCCGTGAAATTGTTGGTATGAGCGCAACACAATATGCTATATACCTACGCATAAACAAGGCTAAGGATTTACTGATGTCAGGTTCTGCCAATGTTTCAGAAGCGGCATACCAGTCAGGTTTTAAGGATGTTTTTTACTTCAGCTCACTTTTTAAAAAAATAACAGGTGAAAATCCATCCAAATATTTAAAATAAAAAATCTTTAAATTCCGACAATCCAAATCGTTTCTATACAACAAAAGGGTACAGCAAAATGTTTTCATTTTACTGCACCCTATTATTTTTCACCTCTTCAAGCATTACCTTCAAGGTTGCTGCAACAGGTACACATATAAGCAATCCCCAAAAGCCAAACAACCCTCCACCTACAATTATGGTTGATATTATCCAAAACCCGCTTAACCCTATGGTATCCCCCACAATTTTAGGTGTAAGGATATTATTTTCTATCTGCTGCCCCGCTATTATGATTGCTATTGATATAATCGCCCTTACTATACCATATTCCGCAAAGGTAAGCAGGGCTATAGGCACACTGCTTATAAATGCACCGAATATAGGCAGCATATTAAAAAGTGCAACTATTACGCCAAAAAATATAGGGTAGCTTATGTCTGTAACAAAAAAACCTACGGTTACAAGCATACCCAACAGCACAGAGCTTATAAATTTGCTGTAAAAATACTTTATAAATATGGTGTTGATTGATGAAAGATAGTACAATAATTTTTCAGCCCTTTCATCACCAGTTATAAATGAAACAAATTCCATAAACCCCTTTTTTAGTTGCTTATGCTCCAATAATATATATATTAAAACAACAAAGGACATACCTACATTAAATACTGTTGACAATGTGCTTTTGGCACCCTTTATATAAATTTGCGGATTAATCCTTTCAATTAGGTTATTAATAATATCCTGACTTAAATATCTTTCAATTATATGTCGGTAATTTGCTATTTGCACCACTGCATTTGATACACCTGTCCTGATTACAGGTATAAGGCATATTATAAAAAACAAAATCAATGAAATAAATAATAAATACACTATAAATGCAGAAATTATTGAGGATTTATCTTTTAAAAACCCTTTAAAATTATATTTTATAAATTCTTCAATTTTATTCTTTACAGGCACTAAAAACCACGAAATAAGCAGGGATATTATTATAGGTGACAACACGGTATAAAGTTTTTTAATCTGTACAGAAAAATCCGTTTTATATATAAATATTAAAATTATTGCAATAACAATAATCCACAGTCTGTTTTTTATATACGGCTTCACTACATCCCTCCCGTAAAAAAAGACGGCCTTTAAAAGACCGTCCGAATTTTGGTATTTAGTTTATTTCAATAATACCGTAATTCCCGTCGTTCCTTTTGTATACGATATTATTTTTTTCTGTTTCTGCATTTTTATACACAAAGAACGTATGACCAAGCAAGTTCATCTGCAAAATAGCTTCCTCGTTGCTCATAGGCTTTGTGGTAAATGTCTTTGTCTTAATGATGTTAAATTCTGTTTCCTCCTCTATTGGCACATTATATACACCATTGTCAACAAAAGCATCCTTTCTTAGTCTTTTTTCAAGCCTTGTTTTATTTTTGCGTATCTGACGCTCCATATCATCTATTATTTTATCCATAGTAACATACATATCGCTTGTCATTTGTTCTACTCTGTATATAGTGTTACGAGAATATACTGTTGCTTCTATCTTCTGACGATTTTTCTCAACTGACATTGTAATTTTTGCTTCAGCGTCATCATCGAAAAATTTATCTAATTTGGTTAGTTTTTTTTCAACATATTCCTTCAAACCTGTTGTTAAATCCATTTTTCTTGCTACAATAGTTGTTTTCATAAACCAATTCCTCCTTAGGCATATTGTAAACAGAAAATATTTGTTATTATTCTATTTTAG
>JAZSKK010000227.1:0-1958 GCA_045534795.1 Clostridia bacterium
CATACCTTTTGGCATAAAAGTGCCTTTTAATATGCCCAGAATTGTATTTAAACAATGCGTGGAATTGGCAGGTAAAAAAAGTCATTGACATTCATAGGTTTTTTGTATATAATATTAATATTGTGAAAAAATATCCAGTACTAAAATTAAGGAGTTGAGCATTTTGGCAGCTGCTAAACAGGTTATTCTTACAAGCGAGGGCTTGGAAAAATTAGAAAAGGAACTTGAATATCTTAAAACTGTAAAACGTCAGGAAGTTGCAGCAGAAATTAAAGTTGCTTTGGGTTATGGCGACCTTTCCGAAAATTCAGAATATGATGAAGCAAAAAATAAACAGGCACAGATGGAAATTCGTATTGTTGAAATTGAAACTATGCTTAAAAACGCAAAGGTTATAGACGAGGCGGAAATTTCTACAGATACAGTTTCACTTGGTTGTACTGTAACAGTTTATGATGTTGAATTTGATGAGGAAATTCATTACAGCATTGTAGGCTCAACAGAAGCAGACCCTTCTAACGGCAAAATTTCAGACGAATCTCCCGTTGGTGCGGCTTTGCTTGGTAAAAAGGTAGGGGACGTTGTTGCAGCTCCCGTTCCGGCAGGTTCAATTGAACTTAAAATTGTGGCAATTAACAAATAAGATAAATTACAGAAAGGCTTGAGTTTAATGGCAGAAAAGAATAACAATAATTCACAGCAGATAGGTGATGTGGTTAAGGTAAGACACGAAAAATTAGCTGAACTTGTTGCTAATAATGCCGACCCATTTGTGATTACCAAGTTTGACAGAACTCACACCACAAAGGAAATTAAGGAAAATTATGCAGAATGTGAAGGCAAAACTGTCACCATTGCAGGCCGTCTTATGGCTAAAAGAAGAATGGGCAGTGTGTCCTTTGGTAATGTTGCTGATTTGTCAGGAAATATCCAGATTTTTATTAAAAAAGACATTGTTGGTGAAGATGAATATAATGTTATTAAAAAATATGACATTGGTGATATAGTTGGTATTGAGGGTGAAGTTTTCACTACTGAAAAGGGTGAAATGTCTATCCGTGTTGCAAAGGTTACATTGCTTTCAAAGTCATTACAGCCTTTGCCAGAAAAGTTCCACGGCCTTGTGGATACTGACACAAGATATCGTCAGCGTTATGTTGACCTTATTATGAATGCTGAGGTTAAGGATACTTTTATCAAGCGTTCAAAAATTATTGCATCAATCCGCAGATATCTTGACGGTCAGGGATTTTTAGAGGTTGAAACACCTATGCTTGTTTCAAATGCAAGCGGTGCGGCTGCACGTCCTTTTGAAACACATTTTAATGCGTTGGATGAAGATTTTAAGCTTCGTATATCATTGGAACTTTACCTAAAACGTCTTATCGTAGGCGGTTTGGAAAAGGTTTATGAAATAGGCAGAGTTTTCAGAAATGAGGGTCTTGATACACGTCATAATCCTGAATTTACGTTGATGGAGCTTTATCAGGCTTATACAGATTATCATGGCATGATGGATTTGACAGAAAATTTATATCGCCATGTTGCACAAGAAGTTTTAGGTACAACTAAAATTATATATAATGGCGTTGAAATGGATTTGAGCAAGCCTTTTGAACGTATTACAATGGTTGATGCAGTTAAAAAATATGCAGGTGTGGATTTTGATGAAATACATACATTGGAGGAAGCTCGTGCAGCTGCAGACAAACATCACGTAGAATATGAAGACAGACATAAAAAAGGTGACATTTTGGCATTGTTCTTTGAAGAATTTGCGGAAGAGCATTTGATTCAGCCTACTTTTGTAATGGACCATCCTATTGAGATTTCTCCACTTACAAAGAAAAAACCGGAAAATCCTGAATATGTTGAACGTTTTGAATTCTTTATGAATGGCTGGGAAATGGCTAATGCTTATTCAGAGCTTAATGACCCAATCGACCAGAGAGAACGTT
>JAZSKK010000070.1:0-1872 GCA_045534795.1 Clostridia bacterium
AATAGCATTAGCAATTGTTCCAGCAATAAGTTTTACGGCACGAATTGCATCGTCATTACCAGGAATAACATAATAAACTTCTTCAGGGTCACAGTTTGTATCAACAATAGCTACAACCGGAATGTTAAGTCTTTTAGCTTCCGCAATAGCTATCTTTTCCTTACGTGGGTCAACAACGAATAGAGCACCAGGCATATCCTTCATTTCCTTAATACCGCCAAAGTTCTTTTCAAGCTTTTCCATTTCTTTTCTAAGCTTCATAACTTCCTTTTTAGGCAAAAGTTCAAATGTGCCGTCTTCTTCCATCTTCTGTAACTGATATAGACGGTCGATACTCTTTCTGATAGTTTTAAAGTTTGTAAGCATACCGCCCAACCAACGGTTGTTTACATAGTACATACCAACTCTTTTAGCTTCATCTGTGATAGCTTCCTGAGCCTGTTTCTTTGTACCTACAAACAAAATGTCTTTGCCGTCCAAAGCAACATCTCTGATGAAAGCATAAGCTTCCTCAATCTTCTTTGCAGTTTTCTGCAAATCGATGATGTAGATACCGTTTCTTTCTGTGAAAATGTACTCTGCCATTTTCGGGTTCCATCTGCGAGTCTGGTGACCAAAGTGCACACCAGCTTCAAGCAGCTGTTTCATTGAAATTACTGCCATTTTTATTTTCCTCCTTGTTTTTATACCTCCGCACAGCTTCATTTTTATGCACAACCCATAGGGCAACCGCACACAAATCTGCCACGCGTGTGTATTTTTAGCTGTTTTTACAGCTTGAATATTATATCACATATTTTCTATAATTGCAAGAGATTTTTTAGAAATTTTTTCATATCTTTCTTTTTTATTTTTAATACGTTCGTCCAAAGACGGTAAAAGCCCAAAATTAATATTCATTGGCTGAAAGTTTTTGCCTGAATATTCCGAAATGTAGGCTGCTAAAGCACCATGTGCAGTAGCTCTGTCGAAAACAACCTTTTCCTTCCCCAAAGCCTTCATTGCCGCATTAATACCTGCTACCAAACCGCTTGAAGCACTTTCCACATATCCCTCAACACCTGTTATCTGCCCTGCAAAGAACACGTCTGGATATTTTTTCATATTATAAGTTGCATCAAGCAAATTAGGCGAATTAATATAGGTATTTCTGTGCATAACGCCGTAACGTGCAAAGGTTGCGTTTTCAAGCCCTGGTATCATTCCAAAAACTCTCTTTTGTTCAGGAAACTTCAAATGAGTCTGAAAACCTACTATGTTATACATTGTTCCTTCCGCATTGTCCTGACGAAGCTGAACAACAGCATAGTTCTTTGTACCGTCAGGCTTGTCCAGACCAACAGGCTTAAGAGGACCAAAAACCAGTGTATCCTTACCTCTTTTAGCCATAACCTCAACGGGCATACAGCCCTCAAACACATTGTTTTCAAATTCCTTAAGTTCCGCAGTTTCAGCATTAACAAGCTCGGTCCAGAAGGCTTCGTACTGTTCCTTTGTCATGGGGCAGTTTATATAGTCGTCTCCGCCCTTGCCGTATCTTGCCGCCTTGTATGTTACATTATGGTCAATACTGTCATACATAACGATAGGTGCAGCAGCATCGAAAAAGTGAAGATATTCCTCGCCATCAGTAAGCCTTGTGATTTCATCAACAAGTGCGTCTGATGTAAGCGGTCCTGTAGCAATTACCACAATACCATCAGGAATTTTAGATACTTCCTGGGAAAGTACAAGCTCTATATTTTTATGATTTTTGATTTTTTCGGTTATCATCTCCGAAAAACCCTGTCTGTCAACTGCCAAAGCTCCCCCTGCAGGAACCCTTGTTGCATCTGCGCACTCCATAATCAGGGAATTTAAAAGACGCATTTC
>JAZSKK010000088.1:0-1618 GCA_045534795.1 Clostridia bacterium
CAATAGATAATTTATTATTCAAAAACAATAATTATTCTGTTTTTAACGCTATATTCCCCAAAAAAACACCCTCTTTTTTGTATTATGTTACAAAAATACACATAAATAGAATATTCATCTTGACAAATTGTTACAAAAAATATATAATTAATTTGATATTGATATAAAAGGAGTATAGTATGCAAATCGACTTGAATACTATAAGCGATGAAGAACTCGTTTTACTTTCTGTAAAAGGTGATACAGACGCGGAAGAAATTATATTTCACCGATACAAAAACTATGTAAAAAGTAAAGCAAGGACTTACTACCTTATCGGTGCTGACAATGACGACATTGTACAAGAGGGTATGATTGGTCTTTATAAGGCTGTAAGGGATTTTAACCCCGATAAGAACATCACTTTTAGAAGCTTTGCGGATGTATGTATTACAAGGCAAATCCTCACTGCAATACGAACGGCAAACAGAAATAAGCACACTCCGCTGAATGCATCTATTTCCATTAATGCTCCTGCCTTTGACGATGATTCAGGTACAACGTTTATAGACCTGATTCACGAAAGTTCAATATCAAATCCGGAAGAATTATACATAATCGATGAAAGCTTAAAGGAAATTAAAAAACAGATTTCAAAAAGACTGAGTGCTTTTGAAAATCACGTTTTAGAATTTTATTTAGATGGTTTGTCCTATGTGGAAATATCTGAAAAAATGAACAAATCCATTAAGTCTATCGACAACGCATTACAACGTATAAAGAAAAAGCTTACGGATATTAAAATACGGTAATTAGCATAAAATGCTTTTTATATAATGCTTCTAACCAAAGCATTAGAGAATTATTATTAAAGTGAGGTAAAATGGTTATGTACGAAGACAAGACATTGGTATGCAAAGATTGTGGAAACGAGTTCGTTTTTACAGCTGGAGAACAGGAATTCTACGCTGAAAAAGGTTTCCAGAACGAGCCTACAAGATGCAAGGATTGCCGCGTAGCACGTAAGGAAGCTATTAAAGCTTCAAGAGAAATGCACGTTGCTGTATGCGCAAACTGTGGCGGAGAGGCAAAGGTTCCATTCAAACCAAAAAATGACCGTCCAATCTATTGCAGTGAATGCTTCGCAAAGATGAAAGAATCAGAAGAAGCTTAATAGATTAGATAAATTAACGGAATGACCAAAATGGTCATTCCGTTTTTTTACTGTTTAATTTTATGTAATTTATATCTTTTTACAGATATTATAATTACACCTACAACAACAATCAATACCGCCAAAAGCTGTGATGTACGGATACCGGTATCTGCAATATACAAAGAATCGGCACGCAAGCCTTCTATAAAGCTTCTACCAATTCCATACCACACAGTATATAGAAGAAAAACCTCACCCTTGAACTTTTTATGCTTGCGATAGAAAAGTAAAATCACAAAGCCGAAAGTATTCCACAGGCTTTCATATAAAAACGTGGGATGTACAGTCATATTGATTTCTTCAATATACATTCTCCATGGCAAGTCTGTTTCATAACCATAAGCTTCCCCATTGATAAAATTGCCCCATCTTCCTATTGCCTGACCAATCAAAAAGCCCTTAGCGCCTATATCAAACATTTCA
>JAZSKK010000127.1:0-4344 GCA_045534795.1 Clostridia bacterium
ATATAATAATATTTTGAGGCTTAATATCTCTGTGTACAATTCCGTTTTTATGAGCTTTATCAAGTGCAGAGCATATCTGTATAGCATATTCAACAGTTTCGTGCCATGAAAGCATACCATTTTCTTCTATATATTCCTTTAATGTGTGCCCCTCTACATACTCCATAACTATGTAGTGTATGTCACCGTCATGTCCTACATCATATACATTGACAATGTTAGAGCTGGAAATTGCTGCAGCAGCCTGAGCTTCCTTATTAAATCTTTCCAAAAATTCCTTGTCATTTGCAAATTCGTTTTTCAAAACCTTAACAGCTACATTTCTGTTAAGCAAACGGCAATGGGCAAGGTAAACATTAGCCATTCCTCCGCTGCCGACTTCCTTTAATATTTCATATCTGTTTCCTAAAATCATACCGATCATAAAAACATCCTCCTACGCTTTTATAAGTACCACAGTGATATTATCCTTGCCTCCGCCTTCATTTGCGGCAGCAATAAGCTTATCTACTGCATCACAGCTTTTGGTATTTTCAAGTATATTTAAAATATCCTGTTCATCCACATAAGAACTAAGTCCGTCACTACAAATCAATATACAATCATTTTCACCAAAATCCAGGGTATTAAAATCAACAAGAATATTCCTTTCCGTCCCCACAGCCCTGGTTATAAGATTACGCTGTGGGTGAAAACGTGCCTGTTCGCTGGTGATTGTACCGCTGTCAATAAGCTGTTGTACAATGGAATGGTCACGCGTAATCTGTTTAAGCTTATGGTCCTTGTATAGATACGCACGACTATCGCCTACATGCGCAATATTTGCTCTGCCTCCAAGAACTTCACAAAGGACCACGGTAGTACCCATACCCATAAGTTCAGGACTATCAACAGATTTTTTATAAACAACTGTATTTGCGTTGACAATGGATTCTTTTAAGCCAACTCCCTGATTCATTGACTTTTTAATTTCATCAACCGCCATAGCACTGGCTGTTTCACCGCCGTTATGACCACCCATACCGTCTGCAACAACTGCCCATTTGCCCTCAGTATCAACATAAAAATTATCTTGATTTGTCTCACGTACCAGACCAATGTCTGTTGCACCATACATTTTCATATAATACTTACCTCTCTGTACTGTGTTTTCGCCTTAACTGTCCGCAGGATGCAGATATATCGCTTCCAAGTTCACGCCTTACGGTAACAGTCACTCCATTATTTTCAAGATATTGTTTAAAAGCCTTTACCCTGTCGGGAGAGCTTTTAACAAACTCACTTTCCTCAACAAAATTTGCAGGAATAAGATTTACGTGGCTTAAAATCCCTTTTGTAATTTTTATGAGATTTTCCGCATGCTTTTTAGTATCATTAATGTGATTTATCAAAATATATTCAAAGGATATTCTTCTTCCGGTTACAGCCTGATATTCACGGCATGCACCTATAAGCTCTTCAACCTTATACTTACGGTTTACTGGCATAATTTTATCCCTTGTTTCATTATCAGGTGCATGTAATGATACCGAAAGAGTTATTGGAATATTTTCCTTTGCAAGCTCTTTTATTTTATCCACCATACCGCATGTTGAAAGTGAAATATGCCTGTAGCCTATGCATATACCATTTTCATCATTTATATTTTTTAGAAAAGTAACAACATTGTCATAGTTATCCAGCGGTTCACCTATTCCCATAAGCACTATATTGGAAACACGTTTGCCCAAATCACGCTGAACCGTAGCAATCTGCCCTAATATTTCACCTGCAGTAAGGTTACGTAATTTGCCTCCCAATGTGGAAGCACAAAATTTACACCCCATATTACAACCTACCTGTGTAGATATGCATACTGTTATGCCATGCTTGTAAAACATTGCAACAGTTTCAATAATGTTACCATCATCAAGCTCCATAAGATATTTTTTTGTTTCATCAAGCTTGGAATCAAACCTTTGCCATATATTAACATTTGCAATATTGTAATTTTCCTTTATTTTCTCTTTTGTTTTAGCAGATATATCCGTCATTTCGTCCAGATTTGTTACACCTCTTGCAAACCATTTAAAAATCTGTTTTGCACGGAATTTAGGCTCGCCAATATTTATAAAAGCTTCCTGTAAATCTGCCAATGTCAAGTCATTAAGATTAATCATATTTAACCTCTCAAAATTATTTTTCCGTAGTAACTATAAGGTTTGCACCGTCACATTCCATAGTTATTGTGCCATCCGTATCAGTTCGATAAACCCTTATGCCATCTAAAATATCCAGTATTTCATCATGTGGATGTCCATAGCTGTTATCCTTACCAACTTCTATTACTGCATAGTTTGGATTAACCCTTTGTAAAAAACTATGTGTGGTGCTTGTTGAACTTCCGTGATGACCAACCTTTAAAATATGTGCATTTAAGTCCATACCGTTTTCAAGCATTTCCATTTCAGAAACAGATTCCGCATCACCTGTGAACAAAAATGAGCATCCGTTATATGTAAGCTTTATCACAGCGGAATAATTATTCGTTTCCTCATAATATTCACTGTTTGGTGCTAAAAACACCATATTAATCATTTCTTCATCAATCAGCGTAATTCCTGCTTTTGCCTTTTTAACTTCAACATTTTTATTTTCAATGCTATCAAGCAAATCACTAAAGGTTTTAGAGTTTGAAGCAACATCAGGCATATATACACAATCTACTTCAAAATTATCTATAACCTTGTCAAGCCCTCCTATATGGTCTTCATGAGGATGAGTTGCAATTACATAATCAAACCTTTTTATGCCATATTTTTTAATCTTTTCAACCAAAACATACTCGGTATCGTTTTTACCGCCGTCTATTATTATATTTCTGCCATCTGGCAACTGTATTATTTCACAATCAGCCTGACCAACATCCACAAACCTTACTACAAGGTTATCAACAGGCTCTGCATTATTATTATCAATTATATAGTTGGATTGAAAAAAAGAAATAACAATTGCAACAACAGCTAATATAAGCCATAGCTTTTTTGGAACAAGTCGCTTAATGTACATTTTCATTACCATCAACAATTTCTATGTTATCCAACTGACTGCGAAAATTTTTCTTGATTGCATCGATGTATATCATTCTTACCTCTGCCTGTCTCACCTTTTCCTCATCGGTAAGACCAACCTCACGCTGTTTTTTTGCAAGTGCATTAATTTCATCAATTATTTTTTTATCCATAATTACCCCTTTATCATTTTGCAAATAAAAAATCCATCATATTCTTCGCCAGGTAAAATTTTCTGCATAAATTCAGTTTTAAAACCATATTTTTCTGCAAATTCCTTTACCACATTTTCGTTTTCATTTTTATTAAGTGTACAGGTGGAATAAACTAAAAGACCACCCTTTTTGAGATACCTTTGTGCATTATCCAAAATCTTTTTTTGAATATTTATAATTGCATCAAAATCCGAAGTTTCTTTATTCCACTTTATGTCCGGTTTTTTTCGTATAATACCTATTCCGCTGCAGGGTACGTCTGCAAGCACCTTATCTGCCTTACCAACAAAGTCATCCATCAAAACTGTTGCGTCCCACGCCTTTGCACAGACATTATTAATTCCCAGTCTTTTGGAATTATTATTTATTAGATTAATCTTATGTTCATACAAATCAAAAGCATATATCTTTGCTTCATCATGGCTTATTTCTGCCATAGCGGTAGTTTTCCCGCCAGGTGCAGAGCACAAATCCATTACAACCTCGCCCTTTTGCGGATTTAAAATACTTGCCGCCATATACGAGCTTGTACCCTGTGGAGTTATAAAACCCTCTGTGTATTCGGGAAGCCTTGAAATATCGCCATAATTTGCAATTTTTAAAACATTTTCATAATCAGTATTTTCGACAATTATTTCCTTTTCCACCAATGATTTTTCAACACTTGCGGACTTTGATTTTAATGTATTAACCCTGACTGTGGTTGTGGGAATTTTGTTGTTATTTTCTATAATAGCCTTTGCATCATCACCATACTGGTCAAACAACATATCCACAAGCCATTTGGGATGGGAATAAAAAATTTCATAAAATTCCTTACCCTTTGGCTATTCTACATCGCCGTTTCTGCCCACATTACGCAAAACACCGTTGACAAAGCCTGACGACGCCTGATGTCCGTACCGTTTAGCAAGCTTTACACTTTCATTAACCGCGGCACTAAGGGGTATTTTATCAAGAAAAATTATCTGATACACACCCATACGTAATATATTTATAATCCAGTCGGATATTTTTTTCAGTTTTTGTTTACTGTACTTTGAAATTATATAATCAAGCCTTGTGCGGTTTTTCACCAC
>JAZSKK010000212.1:0-7034 GCA_045534795.1 Clostridia bacterium
CTCAATGAACACAAGCTTTTGGTTACCTGCTGCAAGAAGTTCTGCACCAATTAACATTCTGCCATAATATGCAATCAAAATTGCAACAAGCAAAGTAACCACAACCCATATTATAGCAACAGTAGCTGACTTTTTAACCATACTTGGCTTTTCAATTGACATAAATCTTACCAAAATATGTGGCATACCAAAGTAACCAAGTCCCCATGCAAGACCTGATACAATTTCCTTCCAGCTTGCACCAAACAAATTAGTAGTAAATGCACATTCTACAACCTGCCCGTTTGCATCAACGTATGAATACACCTGAGCAAGAGATGAAGTGTCCAATGTCTTTGTGCATACTATTACAATAGGAACTGCAAGTAAAGCAACCAACATCAAAATACCCTGGAAAAAGTCTGTCCAGCAAACAGCCTTAAAACCACCCATAAATGTGTAAATCAAAATAATTACCGCAAATATTATCATAGCAACCTCATCAGTTAATGAAGGGAACAATGTGGTAAATACTGTTGTGCCTGCCGAAAAGGCTGATGCAACATAAATTGTAAAGCTTATTAAAAATACAACTGCACAGATAATTTTAAGCACAGGGCTGGTTGTAAGAAATCTGTTTGATAAGTACTGTGGCAATGTAATTGCATCACCAGACGCCTTGGAAAACTTTCTAAGTCTTTTTGCAACAAAAATCCAGTTAAGTGCTGTACCGATTGCAAGACCTATTCCTATCCACGCCTGACCAAGACCAAAGGCAAGGATGCTTCCCGGCAACCCCATCAAAAGCCATGCGCTCATATCTGAAGCCTGCGCACTCATAGCAGTAACCCAAGGTCCCATAGACCTTCCACCTAAAAAATATTCTTTTTCTCCATTATCCTTTGTTTTTGTAAAAAACCAAACGCCTATTGCAAGCATAGCTACAAAATAAAGGACAAAGGCTAAAATTTCTCCCATTTTTATTCACTCCTTTAAAAAATCGAGGACTTTCCCTCACAATGCATCGTATTATAGCACACTTTTTACAAGAATGCAATACAGAATGCAGTATAGAACGTATTCTATACTGCATTTACAAAACATATTGAATTAAGCAGCTTATTTTCTAGACCAATATAAATACTATTTTAAATACCAAAAGCAAACTTATCTTTTTATAGCATTTAAAAACATGGGCATTACCGTTTTTGCATAATTTTTAAGAGAATAATCCCCATTACATAAGCACCAGTCATAAAGTAACGAGCGTTCACACATGGCATATATCTTAACTATTTCATTTACTGACATATCTGTGGAAAGCTCGCCTTTCTTCTGCCCCTCTGCTACAATATTTCTCAACAACTTATAATATAGTCGTTTATTATCAAGCAAATGCTTTTCACCCTTGGTTACCAGTTGTGTAGAATAAAGTCTTGTCAACAAATCCAGATCTATACGTTCCTCAATCATTGCAAAAAGCTTTGTATTAAGATAAAGTAGTTTGTCAAAGCTACACATTGTATCATCCATTTCGTTAATAAGCCTTTCATATTCCTCATCAAAAATGTAAGATAACGAACCCAAAAGAGCATCCTTGCCCTCAAAATAATGATAAAACGAACCCTTTGATGTACCGGATTTATCTATAATTTCTTCAATTGTTGTATCATCATAACCTTGTTCATAAAACAAATCCCATGCAGCAGTTATTATTTTACCCTTTGTATTACGAGTATTCTTTTTAGCCAACCAAAACACCTCCACACCATTTAACAATAGTATAGCGTTTAATAAGGGGAATAGTCAAGACATAAATAAATTATATCAGAATGCAGAAAAATGCACACATCACGCAAGGGTTTTTATTACCGTTGTATGGTCAGAATAATACAAATGTCAATGAAGAGGCTGTAGCAAAATGATTTTGCTACAGCCCCATATTATTATTTCTTTTTTGTTTTATTTTCTGTCTTTTTGGCAGATTCGGAATCAGCCTTCTTTGGTTTTTTAACAGTCTTTTTAGTTTCTGCTTTTACAACAGTCTTCTTTGTGGCAGGTTTTCTTACCTTCTTTTCAAAACCTTCAAAAAGCATAGCCAGGTGATTTGTATTACCATTAGCCCTGATTAAACCCTTTTCAAAAGCCTCATAAACATCGAGCTTTTTGTCAACAAGCTTATCCAACGTAGCTGCCATTATGTTGATATTAACTGTGTTATCTACATAATCATAAGGCTCTACCATAAATGCCCCGTCCATAAATTTAACGAAAAAAGTACCTCCACAATCCTCATCATCCATAGTTATCTGGATGGCAAAATTTTCACTGTATTTGCTTATATCCGCTTTAATAAGCTTTTTAGAAATTTTTGAATATTTTTCGGTAAATATCATACAAACCCTCCTTGTAACTCTATATTGAAATTGTATAACACCGATTTATCTTTGTCAACCTTAACCCATCGACATTATTTGCAAATTTCCACTAATTCTTCCAATGTATAGGCGCTTGTATTAATTTCTGCACCTGAAGCAATCTGGTCATAATGTTCAGCAACACCGTTTATTGCCACGTTGTATGCAACCTTTTCAAACGCTTCTTCACCAAATTCAGGCAACGCAATTCTCTTTATAATATGATAGCCATAATCGGTTTTAACAATACCGCTTACCTTGCCTACCTTAAGCTTTTTAACTGCATCTTCAAATTCAGCAACCATTTCCCCTGTTGTGAAATAATATCCGCCAGGACTTGTTGCCAAGCCAGGGTCTTCTGAATATTCCGCCATAAGCTTGTCAAAGTCGCCGCCATTATTAAGCTTGTTCATAACCCCCTTGATTTTTGTCAGTGCATCAGGAGTTTCAGCTTTTATAAGTATATGCTTTGCTGCCATATAATTTTTTTCATAATATTCTTCCGCATCAGCTACATCAGGAAGATATAGTTGCGCAAGGAATTCACCTAAAATATATGCTCTTGTCTGAATTTCCATAACATCCACCAGAATAGCATCAAGTGTATCAGGCAGCAATGTTCCAAGCTCCGCCGCCTGTGTGGAAATTGACTGATAATAACTTGTTGGAATTTCAATATCCCACTTATCAGCTTCCGCAGTATATATAGCATAGTCAAGAAGATTTAGCTGAGCAAGCTTTGCAAGTGAAACAGTATCATACATTTCTCCATACTGAAGATAACAAAGGTCATACAAAGCATCAAAGCTTGCCAATGAAATCTTAACATCATTTACCTCAATCGGAGCAACATCGTCTGTAATCAGAATCTGTTGTGTTGATGGCAGATATTTTATGTCAAAGTCCAAAGCTTCTGAAACAAATCGTAGAGGAACCAAGGTTCTTCCGTTTGTTTCAACAGAAGGAACATCCAAGCTTACTGTTTCATCATTAACTTTAGCAAACATATCTCCGATTACAAGAGATATTTTTTTATCGCCAAGATTAATTAAAACTTTATTTTCTGTTTCAATCCAATCTACATCTGCACCAAATGTTTCTGCAATAATACGTGCAGGAACCATAGTTCTTCCCTGTACTGTATATGGAGCAACCTCCATAGTATGTACTACAATATTTCCCTCATCAACCTTTGCGTCATAATCACCCATTGTAAATTGCATTGTCTTTGCATAAGCACTTGCTGAAAACAAAGTAAGCACAAAGATAAGTGAGAAAATAATTTTTTTGATATTCATAAAATCTACTCCTTCCTTAAACAAAAATATTATAACATACTAAATAATAATTGTAAATTAAAAATTTACCATTTTATCTTACTTTCAATTACCTTACCTATAATTTTAACACGCTCCATTTCAAATTTTTTAAATACACGTTCAGGATAAAAGGGATTAAAGGATATAAGCTTAATGGAATCCTCGTCATATATAACTCTTTTTATCATACCCTCCTCGTTGTCAACAATAACAATTGCAAGGTCTCCGTTTTCAACAGAGTCTTGTTTTTTTACCAACACAATAGCTCCGTCATCAATTTTAGGGGACATACTGTCGCCCTTGACCTGCAGGCAAAAATATTCTTCCGTTCCATACCTTGCCTCCACAACCTCATAGCCGATAATATCTTCCTGGGCTATAATTCCATGTCCCGCACAAACCTTACCCAAAAGCGGTACCTTTGCAGTAAAAAATTCATACATTGACAATCCACCAAGCAGAATGTCTTCAATGACCTTATTAGGAATTTCCAAAACCTCTGCAATTTCATAGATTCGTTTAATATCCAGCTTTTGATTAGGATTATTTTCGTAACGGCTGAGTGTTGATTTGGCTATGCCTGTACGTTCGCTAAGGCTATCAAGACTCATTTTCTGCATTTTTCGGTATTCTTTTATAATAGTGTTTATGTTTTCCATAGCTATCTCCTTGTAATTTATAACCTTATTATATAACATACGTTTCATTTTTGCAACATTTTTTTGTATTAATGTGAAAAATTTTTTAATATGCACATTTTGTACTTGACTTTTGCTTGGTACTACTGTATAATTTAGATATCCCATTTTTGGAACATATTTGATTAATGCGAGGTGATACACAATGATAAGAGGACTTGAGGACCAGATTTTAAATATGGAACGAGTAAAATTTTTATCAAATATGGCAACTGAAAGGCTAATGAGCTATGACGAAGAGGAAATATCGGAACACTATAACGAAATAGTTTCTATTTTCACCTTTTTGGATGAACAGATTAGCGAAAAATATTATAATCTTTCAAAAACATACTACGACGAAATTTAAGTTGGTGTCATATCGGCTTGTCCTGTGAATAGAATTGTACAAAGGAGTGAAGGACAAATGATATGGCATACTTTAACCAGTGATGCAACGGTAAACAGACTTTCCACAAGCAAAGAAAGCGGGCTGTCATCAGAGGAGGTAATCAGCAGACAAGCAGCCTGCGGCAAAAACGAAATTCCTGATACCAGGCACACAAATTTACTGTTTAAAATACTTAATCAATTTAATGATTATATGATAATAATTTTGCTGATTGCCGCAGCAATATCATTTTTAATAGCAATATATGAAAGGAAAAACGATTTTGTAGAGCCTGTTGTTATTATAGCTATTGTTGTAATAAATGCATTAGTTGGTGTTGTTCAGGAAGAACGTGCAGAGAAGGCGCTGGCAGAGCTTAAAAACCTGACTCAGCCAACCGCAAAGGTTTTACGGAACGGAACTATTCAAAAAATAAATGCATGCGACCTTGTTTACGGAGATATTATATACTTAAAGTCAGGGGATTTTGTTCCTGCAGATGCAAGGCTGATTAAAAGCACGGAACTTGTTGCAGACGAAGCTTCGCTGACAGGAGAATCTCATCCTGTATTAAAAAACTGCAATACGCTATTTAATATTGAAACACCAATTGCAGATGTAACAAATATGGTGTGGTCTGCTACTGCGATTACAGGCGGTAACGGAATTGCCGTGGTTACGGAAACAGGAATAAACACACAGGTAGGCAAAATTGCAAAGGCAATAATAGAAAGCCGCACGCCCCAAACCCCTCTGCAGAACAAGCTGGAGCAAACAGGAAAGGTATTGGGAACTATTGCCCTGACCATTTGTGCTGCGGTATTTTGTATAGGTATGTTAAAAAAAATACCGCCACTGGAAATGTTTATGACATCGGTAAGTCTTGCTGTGGCGGCAATCCCCGAGGGGCTTCCTGCAATAGTAACAATAATGCTGGCATTGGGTGTACAAAAAATGGCAAAGAAAAACGCCATAGTAAGAAAGCTTCCTGCTGTGGAAACCTTAGGGAGTGCATCGGTAATATGTTCCGACAAAACAGGAACATTGACACAAAACAAAATGACGGTTACGGAAATCTGGGGAAACAAGCACGATACCCTTACATACGGCATATTGTGTTGTAACAACACCGATTCTACAGAAAAGGCAATAACCTCTTATGCGGAAAAGGAAAATATACACAAGCCTGAATTAACGAGAATCAAGGAAATACCATTTAGCTCAAGCACCAAATATATGGCAACAATAAACAAAAAGGATGGCAGATATCTGGTAGTAGTAAAGGGTGCACCGGATGTCCTGATACCAAAATGTCAAATAACCCAAGAGGAAAAGCAACAGGCAAATGACGCAAATATTCGTATGACAGCCAAGGGGTTAAGAGTCCTTGCTGTTGCAAAATGCGAAATGGATTATATGCCTGATAACATAAATATACCTCTCAGTCTTTGCGGATTAGTAGGAATATCCGACCCTCCAAGACCTGAAATATATGATGCAATCAAAAAATGTAAAAAATCAGGAATAAGGCCTGTGATGATTACCGGAGACCACGCAGGAACCGCTTCTGCAATTGCCAGGGAAATAGGGATGACACCTTATGCAATAACAGGTGCTGAACTTAATAAAATGTCTGATTTGGAATTAAAAAGAAACATCAAAAAATTCTCTGTATTTGCCAGAGTAACCCCTGAACACAAGGTGCGGATTGTAAAGGCATTTCAATCAAGCGGCGACGTGGTAGCAATGACAGGCGACGGAGTAAATGACGCCCCTGCACTTAAGCAGGCAGATATAGGATGTGCTATGGGAATAACAGGCACAGACGTTGCAAAAAGTGCGGCAGATATGATACTTACTGACGATAATTTTGCCACAATAGTATCGGCAGTACACGAGGGCAGAGGTATATTTGAAAACATTAAGAAGGCTGTTCACTTTTTGTTGTCAAGTAATATCGGTGAAATACTTACTATACTGTGTGCGATAGTTGCAGGCTTGCCATCACCTCTTACGGCAGTACAGCTATTGTGGGTAAACCTGATTACCGACTCTCTTCCTGCATTGGCGTTAGGTGCCGACACAAATGATATGAAAAAAATAATCTCACAAAAGCCAATAAAAAGAAGCAAAAGTCTTTTTGCAGACGGATTGGCACTTTTAATATTTATAGAGGGAATAATGATAGGCACTTTGGCACTTGTGGCATTTTGCATAGGATATTACAGGTTCAACAGTCAGGATACAGGCC